>CANFNE010000204.1 GCA_947448105.1 Burkholderiales bacterium | reverse complement strand
GTACACCTTTTCCGTCAAGAGACGCATCAGGTACTGGCCGTACCCGGATTTGGCCAAAGGATTGGCCAGCCGTTCGAGTTGTGCGTCGTCAATCCAGCCGCTGCGCCAGGCGATCTCTTCGGGTGCGGCCACCTTCAGGCCCTGGCGGTTCTCAATAGTGTGGATGAATTGGCTTGCCTCTAACATGGACTCGTGGGTGCCGGTGTCGAGCCAGGCGTATCCGCGGCCCATCGTTTGCACGTCCAGGGCGCCGCGCTCCAGGTAAAAGCGGTTCAAGTCGGTGATTTCGAGCTCACCCCGCGGGGAGGGCTTGACTGTTTTGGCCAGTTCTACCACCTGGCTGTCGTAGAAGTACAAACCGGTGACCGCGTAACGGGACTTAGGGGAAGCAGGTTTTTCTTCCAGGCTAATGGCGCGCCCAGTGGCATCAAATTCGACCACGCCATAGCGCTCAGGGTCTTGTACGGCATACGCAAAGACGGTGGCGCCCATCGTCTGCGCGCAGGCGGAACTGAGCAGGGTGGCAAAGTCGTGGCCGTAAAAAATATTGTCGCCCAATACCAGCGCGCTGGGTGCGCCGTTCAAAAATGCCTCGCCAATCAAAAAGGCCTGCGCCAGACCATCCGGGCTGGGCTGCACCGCATAGGACAGATTCAAACCCCACTGACTGCCGTCACCCAGCAGTTGCGCAAAGCGCGGGGTGTCCTGCGGCGTGGAAATAATCAGTATTTCCCGGATTCCCGCCAGCAGCAGGGTGCTCAGCGGGTAATAAATCATGGGCTTGTCGTAAATCGGCAGCAATTGCTTGCTCACCACCTGGGTGGCGGGATACAGGCGCGTGCCCGATCCACCGGCCAGGATGATGCCTTTGCGCTGCGGTGTACTGGATTTACTCATGTGGGCTTGGCTCCTAAAGTTTCTTGCAACATGCGCCGCACTCCAATTTGCCAAAGTGGCAAGTGTAATGAAAATGCGGATTGAAGTTTCCCGGTATGCAAGCGCGAGTTCAGCGGGCGCTGTGCAGGGGTCGGATATTGGGCGGTCGAAGTGGCTTGCACCTGGTCTGGTCCGGCCTTGAGCACCATACCCAGGGCTTGGGCCTGCGCCAGGACAAACTGGGCATAGCCGCGCCAGCTTGTCTGGCCGTCGGCTGCGCAGTGATAGGTTCCGGCCAGTTCGGGCCGGGCTAAGGCGGCGCGCAAGGCGTGGGCGGTGACGTCGGCAAGCAATTCTGCGGAGGTAGGGGCGCCGATCTGGTCGTCGATCACGGTGAGCGACTCTCGTTCAGCAGCCAGGCGCAGCATGGTTTTGGCAAAGTTGCCCCCGCGCGCGCCGTAGACCCAGCTGGTGCGAAAAATCAGGTGCTTGTCGCATGCCGCCACTGCCAATTCGCCCTCGCGCTTGGTGCGGCCATAAACACTCAGCGGCGCGCAGCCGTCGTCTTCTTTCCAAGGCGTGCTGCCGCTGCCGTCGAACACATAGTCCGTGGAATAGTGCACCAGCCACGCGTTCAGGCGCTGCGCCTCGAACGCCAACACCCCTGGCGCCAAGGCGTTGATGGCATGGGCGCGCTCGGGTTCTGCTTGCGCGCGGTCCACGGCGGTATAAGCGGCGGCATTCACGATGATGTTGGGCGCCACTTGGCGCACCGTGCGCGCCAGACCGTCCAAGTTCCCCAGATCGCCGCACAGGCCATCGTCGCCGGCAGCAGGCGCGGAGCCTAGGGCGATGACGTCGCCCAGTACGGCCAAGCTGCGCTGCAGTTCCCATCCCACTTGGCCGTTACAGCCCAAAAGCAATATTTTCATCATGCCGGTTTGCGTTTTAAGCCTGTGCGTACTGCGTGGCTACCCAGTCGCGGTAGGCGCCGCTTTGCACCTGGGCCACCCAGTCGGGATTGTCGAGGTACCACTGCACGGTCTTGCGAATGCCGGTTTCGAATGTTTCAGCGGGCTTCCAGCCCAGTTCCTGCTCAATCTTTCGGGCGTCAATCGCGTAGCGGCGGTCGTGTCCGGGCCGGTCTGTGACATAGCTGATCTGGCTGCGGTAGGACTGCAAGTCAGCGCGTGGCTTGAGTTCGTCAAGCAGGGCGCACACCGTGTGCACGATTTCCAAGTTGGGCTTTTCGTTCCAGCCACCGATGTTGTAGGTCTCACCGAGGCGGCCCCCTGCCAGCACCGCCCGAATGGCGCTGCAATGGTCCTTAACATAGAGCCAATCGCGGATTTGCTGACCGTCTCCGTACACCGGCAGCGGTTTGCCGGCTTGGGCGTTGACGATCATCAGGGGGATGAGCTTCTCTGGAAAGTGCAGCGGCCCGTAGTTGTTTGAGCAGTTGGTGGTCAGCACCGGCAGGCCGTAAGTGTGGTGGTAAGCCCGCACCAGGTGGTCGCTGGCGGCTTTGCTGGCGCTGTAGGGACTGTTGGGCTCGTAGCGGTGGGTCTCGGCAAAGGCCGGGTCGCTGGATGCCAACGATCCGTAGACCTCGTCGGTAGAGACATGCAAGAACCGAAACGCGGTTTTGGACGCCGCATCCAGCTCTGCCCAATAGGCACGCACCTGTTCGAGCAAGTGAAAAGTACCTACGATGTTGGTCTGAATGAACTCTTCCGGCCCCAGGATGGAGCGGTCCACATGGCTTTCGGCCGCAAAGTTGAGTACAGCCCGCGGCTGGTGCTTTGCAATCAGGGCGCCTACCAGAGCCGCGTCGCCGATGTCGCCTTGGACAAAAATGTGGCGTGCATCACCGGTCAAAGGTGCCAGGTTGTGGACATTGCCTGCGTAGGTGAGCTTGTCCAGGTTGACCACGGGTTCGTCCGAAGCGGCCAGCCAGTCCAGGACAAAGTTGCTGCCAATAAATCCGGCGCCGCCGGTCACGAGGATAGTCATAGGGGGATGTGTTTCTAAAAAGTGGCTGGAATGGGAGTACTTCGCAGTCTGGGGATTATCCATGCCGCGCGCAGCGCCGAACGGGTGTCTTTATCCTTGCACTGCAGCAAATTGCCACCCAAATCAGGGTAAACTCGCATGCACAGCGGAGCGTGGCGGTCGGTCGAAAGGCAACCCAAGCATCCGTGTGACACCGCCGTCGTGGTGAAATTGGTAGACACGCTATCTTGAGGTGGTAGTGGCGAAAGCTTTGCGAGTTCGAGTCTCGCCGACGGCACCAAACAATAATTGCGCAGCCCCGCACTGTAGGGTTAGCGCAAGCAACGCTGGTCAGAATTTAGTGATGCGCATTGATCAATACCTTCCCGTTCTGATGTTCATACTGGTCGGCGTGGCTGTCGGCATCATCCCCCAGGTACTGGGTTACATCTTGGGCCCTAACCGCCCTGACGCAGCAAAAAACTCCCCTTACGAATGCGGTTTCGAAGCGTTCGAAGACGCCCGTATGAAATTCGATGTGCGCTACTACCTTGTCGCCATCCTGTTCATTTTGTTCGACCTGGAAATCGCATTTCTCTTTCCTTGGGCCGTTTCGCTCAAAGAAATCGGCCCCACGGGCTTCTGGTCGGTAATGGTTTTCCTGGGCATTCTGGTCGTGGGCTTTGCCTACGAGTGGAAAAAAGGCGCCCTGGATTGGGAGTAGACGAATGATTGAAGGCGTCCTGAACGAAGGCTTTGTCACCACGAGTTACGACTCGGTGGTGAACTGGGCCAAAACCGGTTCCATTTGGCCCATGACCTTTGGTCTGGCTTGCTGCGCGGTAGAAATGATGCATGCAGCGGCGGCCCGCTATGACCTCAGCCGTTTTGGCTCCGAAGTGTTTCGCGCCAGTCCCCGCCAGTCGGATTTGATGATTGTGGCGGGCACCTTGTGCAACAAAATGGCCCCGGCCTTGCGCAAGGTATACGACCAGATGTCCGAGCCGCGCTGGGTGATCAGCATGGGCTCGTGCGCCAATGGAGGCGGCTACTACCACTACAGCTATTCCGTGGTGCGTGGTTGCGACCGCATCGTGCCGGTGGACGTGTATGTTCCCGGCTGCCCGCCGACGGCCGAGGCGCTGGTCTACGGCATCTTGCAATTGCAGCAAAAAATCCGCCGCACTGAAACCATCGCCCGGGCCTGAGTAGTTATGACTGAATTTTCTGTTCGTCCCGAGGCTACCCTGGACGCTGTATCTCTTGCGCTCGGCGACAAGGTCAAGCACATTTCCATTGCGCTGGGCGAAGTTACGGTGCAAGTCGCCGCCAGCGACTACCACGCAGCAGCCCTGGTGCTGCGCGATGCCCCCGGCTGCCAATTTGAGCAAATGGTCGACCTGTGTGGCGTGGACTACTCCGAATACGGCAACGCGGTGCACGAGGGTCCGCGCTTTTGTGTCGTCGTGCATTTGCTCTCCGTCAGCTTGAATCAGCGCCTGCGTCTCAAGGTTTTTGCGCCCGACGACGACATGCCGGTGGTCGAATCCATCAACGACATCTGGAACGCGGCCAACTGGTTCGAGCGCGAAGCGTTTGACCTGTTTGGCGTGGTGTTTGAAGGCCACGACGACCTGCGCCGCATCCTCACCGATTACGGCTTTATCGGTCATCCGTTCCGCAAAGACTTTCCCACTACCGGCCACGTGGAAATGCGCTATGACGCCGAGCAGGCGCGCGTGGTCTACCAGCCCGTGACGATAGAGACCCGCGAAATTACCCCGCGCATCATCCGGGAAGACAAATACGGAGGCCTGCATTAGGCAGTAGTTTGCATGGCTGAAATCAAAAATTACACCCTGAACTTTGGGCCACAGCATCCGGCGGCGCACGGCGTGCTGCGCCTGG
>CANFNE010000203.1 GCA_947448105.1 Burkholderiales bacterium | reverse complement strand
CAAAGCCATCATGGGCATGGTGGAAAGCCAGGGCTCGGTACTCTGGAACGGCAAGCAAATCCAGGGCCGCAAGTCTTATGAGATTGCCAACTTGGGCGTGGGCTATGTGCCCGAAAACCGCGACATCTTCCCCAAGCTCACAGTGCACCAAAACCTCTTGCTCGGCCAAAAACGCGGCAACAAGAAGCCGCGCTGGACTTTTGAGGACATGTACGCCATTTTTCCGCGCCTCAAGGAGCGGGAGCACACAGAAGCCGGCGTGCTCTCAGGCGGCGAGCAGCAGATGCTGACCCTGTGCCGCACCCTGATGGGCGACCCCGACCTGATCATCATCGACGAGCCGACCGAAGGCCTGGCGCCCAAAATCGTGGAGTTGGTGGCCACCTATTTGCAGACGCTGCGCGCGCGCGGCCTGTCCGTCTTGTTGATCGAACAAAAGCTCACGATTGCGATGCAAATCTCGGACCGCTGCCTGGTCATGGGCCACGGCAGCATCGTGTTTGACGGCAGCCCGCAAGCCTTGCGCGCCGACACAGCGGTGCGCAAAGAGTGGCTGGAAGTCTAGTTTTACAGTCTCAGCCGTGACAAATATGGGCGGCTTCCAGCAGAAAGCCCCTACAATTTGGAAAAAAAGAACGGTCGTTCTTTTTTGACCATTGCAGATTTCGTCCCCTTCTTCTTCGTTCATTCACTTCAAGGATTGAAAGCATGACTGCCCACTACCAGGTTCACGGCGATATTGCCGTCATCACCCTCGACAACCCGCCGGTCAACGGCTTGGGCTTGTCCACCCGCCAGGGCATTGCCCAGGGCATGGAGCAAGCGCTGGCCGACGCCGCTGTCGCGGCCATTGTGATCACCGGCGCAGGCAAGGCCTTCTCGGGCGGCGCCGACATTCGCGAATTTGGCTCGCCCAAGGCCATGCAAGAGCCCAACCTCAACAGCGTGATCCAGGTGCTTGAACAATCGAGTAAACCGGTGGTTGCCGCCATTCACAGCGTCGCCATGGGCGGCGGTTTGGAACTGGCACTGGGTTGCCACTACCGTGTCGCGGCGCCTGGCGCGAGCATCGCGCTGCCTGAAGTCAAACTGGGTTTGTTGCCCGGCGCCGGTGGCACGCAGCGCCTGCCGCGCGCGCTCGGTGTGGAGCCAGCGCTCAACATGATCGTCAGCGGCGAGGCTATCAAGTCGGAAATGCTGGCCATGCTGCCTGGCCAGCAGTTGTTCCAAAAAATCTCGGCTTCGCCCGAGTCTTTGGCTGAAGAGGCGCTGGCGTTTGCCCGCTCGGTCGCCGCCACACGCCCCTTGCCGTTGGTGCGCAATCTGCCCTGCAAGCACCCCCTGGGCGACGCCTACTTCCAGTTTGCCCGCAATATGGTGGGCGGCATGTCCAAAAACTACCCCGCGCCGCTCAAGTGCGTGGACGCGGTCGAAGCGGCCACCAAAGGCAAGTTCGAGGCCGGCATGGCCAAAGAGCGCGAGATTTTTATCAACCTGATGTGGACGTCCGAGAGCCGCGCGCTGCGCCACCTGTTCCTGGGCGAGCGTGCTGCATCCAAGATTCCGGACGTGCCCGCAGACACCCCGCTGCGCGACATCAAGAGTGTGGCCATCATTGGCGCAGGCACCATGGGCGGCGGCATTGCCATGAACTTCCTTAACGCGGGTGTGCCGGTCAAGATGCTGGAAATGAAGCAAGAGGCGCTGGACCGCGGCCTGGCCACGATTCGCGGCAACTACGAAGCCCAGGTCAAAAAAGGCAAGCTCAAGCAAGCCAAATACGACGAACGCATGGCGCTTCTGTCCACCACCCTGAGCTACGACGACCTCAGCGGAACCGACATGGTGATCGAGGCCGTGTTTGAAGAAATTGGCGTCAAAGAAGCCGTGTTCAAGGAACTCGACCGCGTGATGAAGCCCGGCGCCATTCTGGCGTCCAACACGTCCACCCTGGATTTGAACAAAATCGCGTCGTTTACCAAGCGCCCGCAAGACGTGGTGGGCCTGCATTTCTTCAGCCCGGCCAACGTGATGAAGCTGCTTGAAGTGGTGCGTGGCGAAAAAACCGCCATCGACGTGATGGCCACCGTGATGGCCGTGTCCAAAAAGATTCGCAAAACTGCGGTGGTGTCCGGCGTGTGCGACGGCTTTATCGGCAACCGCATGATTGAGCAATACGGCCGCCAAGGTGGTTTCTTGCTCGACGAAGGTTGTACGCCCGAGCAAGTAGACAAAGCCATGGAAAAGTTTGGCATGGCCATGGGCCCCTTCCGCATGGGCGACTTGGCCGGCAACGACATCGGCTGGGCGATTCGCAAGCGCCGCGCCACCGAGCGCGCCAACATGAAGTACAGCAAAACGGCGGATTTGCTCTGCGAAAAAGGCCGCTTCGGCCAAAAAACCGGCGCAGGCTGGTACGACTACAAGCCGGGCAAGCGCGACGCTATTCCGAATGCCGAAGTCGTGAAGATGATTGAAGACTACCGCGCCGCCCAAGGCATTACGCCGCGCAAGATCAGCGACGAAGAAATCGTGCAGCGCCTGGTTTTTGCCTTGGTGAATGAGGCAGCCCACATCTTGGAAGAAGGCATTGCCAACAAGGCCAGCGATATCGACATCTGCTACATCTTTGGCTACGGATTCCCTCCCTACCGCGGTGGCCCGATGTTGTATGCCGACGAAGTGGGACTGTTCAACGTGGTCCAAGCCATGCACCGTTTTGCCCAGAACCCGCGCGACGACGCCGAGTTCTGGAAGCCCGCGCCCCTGTTGGCCAAACTGGCCGCTGAAGGCAAGACATTTAACTAAGGAATAGCCATGACTGCTGCTGTAATTATTTCCACCGCCCGCACGCCCCTGACCAAAAGCTGGAAGGGCGCCCTCAACATGACCCATGGCGCCACCATGGGCGGCCACGCGGTCGAGCACGCGATTGCGCGCGCCGGCATTGAAGCCGCTGAAGTGGACGACGTGATCATGGGTTGCGGCACGCCCGAGGGCGCCACCGGCGCCAACATCGCGCGCCAGATCGCCTTGCGCGCGGGCTGCCCCATCACCGTCTCGGGCATGACCATCAACCGCTTTTGCTCGTCAGGCCTGCAAACCATCGCCACGGCTGCGCAACGCATCATTGCCAACGAGGGCGACATTTATGTAGCCGGCGGCGTGGAAGCCATTTCCAGCACCGCGCAAGAAATGAACAAGCACATGCTGGCTGACCCGTGGCTTGAGAAAAACAAGCCCGAGGTCTACTGGGCCATGCTGCAAACCGCCGAACAAGTGGCCAAGCGTTACGGCATTGGCCGTGAAGCCATGGACCAGTACGGCGCGTCCAGCCAGCAAAAAGCCTCTGCCGCCCTGGAAAAAGGCCTGTTCAAGGACGAAATCGCGCCCATCACCGTCACCATGGGTGTGGCCGACAAGGTCATGGGCATGATGACCAAGAAGGTCACCGTCAGCGACGACGAAGGCATCCGCGCGGGCACCACCTACGAGGGCATCATGGGCTTGCGCTCAGCACTGCCCGGCGGTTTGGTGTCGGCAGGTAACGCCAGCCAGCTGTCGGACGGTGCCGGTGCCGTGGTCGTGATGCACGAGAAGCTGGCCGAGCAAAAAGGCCTCAAGCCCCTGGGCCGCTTCTTGGGCTTTGCCGTGGCCGGTTGCGAGCCGGATGAGATGGGCATTGGCCCGGTGTACGCGATCCCCAAAGTGCTCAAACGCCTGGGCCTGAGCATTCAGGACATTGATCTGTGGGAGCTCAATGAAGCTTTCGCCGTGCAAGTTTTGTACTGCCGCGACAAGCTGGGCATTCCTGCGGACAAGCTCAACGTCAACGGTGGCGCGATTGCCGTGGGCCACCCCTTTGGCATGAGCGGCCAGCGCCTGACGGGCCACGCTCTGATCGAAGGCAAGCGCCGTGGCGCCAAGCGTGTGTGCGTGACCATGTGTATTGGTGGCGGCATGGGCGCAGCCGGCGTGTTTGAAGTCTTGTAATAGGGTTGGCGTGGCAACACGCTGACACCCCAGCACGGGCGTGTTCTGGTCGAGTCGACCGGCCACGCCCGATTTTTTTGCGCCTTGCTTTTGGAGTCTGCCATGCAAGTACCCCCGCGCCACCTGCCCCTGCAAGGCGCCAGCAATTTTCGCGATCTCGGTGGCTATCAGGGGCATGACGGGCGCAGCGTGCGCTGGCGCGTGCTATTTCGCTCCGACCACTTGGCAAACCTGACACAGGCGGATCTGGGGCAGTTGCAAGCGCTCCAAATCGGGCGCAGTTTTGACTTTCGGGGCGTGCAAGAGAGTGCGGCGCAGGCTTACCAGTGGCCCGGCTCCCAGCGCCACCATTTGGCGATTGAGCCCACGCTGGTGCAATACCTGCATATGCAGACGCAAAACGGCCAGGCGATCACGCCACAAGCCGCCGCTGATGCCATGCAAGTCACCTACCGCGGCTTTGTACGCCAAAGCTCGGACCGCTTTGCCCAGTTGTTTGCCCACTTGCTTGCGGATGATGCGCCCCTGGTGTTCCATTGCACTGCCGGCAAAGACCGCACCGGCTTGGCCGCCGCACTCATCTTGTCGGCGCTGGGCGTGTCTCAGGAAGACATCCTGCAAGACTATTTGTTGACCAACGCCTTGTACCGCCACGAGGCGGGGCAGGGCGGCCTGTTGAGTGCCGAAGTACTGGACGTGGTTTGGCGCGTGCGTGTGGAGTTTTTGCATGCGGCCTTGCAGGCCATTGATGCCGACTACGGCTCTATGGCGCAGTACCTGCAGGCCCGCCT
>CANFNE010000202.1 GCA_947448105.1 Burkholderiales bacterium | reverse complement strand
TTCGGTGGGCGAGCCCATCAACCCCGAAGCCTGGATGTGGTACTACAAGAACATCGGCCATGAAAAGTGCCCCATCGTGGACACCTTCTGGCAGACCGAAACCGGCGGCCACATGATGACGCCGCTGCCCGGTGCCACACCCCTGGTGCCGGGCAGCTGCACCTTGCCGCTGCCTGGCATCATGGCCGCCATCGTGGACGAAATGGGCCACGACATTCCTAATGGCACCGGCGGCATTTTGGTCGTCAAGCGCCCCTGGCCTTCCATGATTCGCACCATCTGGAACGACCCCGAGCGCTTCAAAAAGAGCTACTTCCCTGAGGAAATGGGTGGTACCTTGTACCTGGCCGGCGACGGCGCCGTGCGCAGCGCCGACCGGGGCTACTTCCGTATCACCGGCCGCATTGACGACGTGCTCAACGTTTCGGGCCACCGCATGGGAACCATGGAAATCGAGTCGGCGCTGGTGTCCAAGACCGACCTGGTGGCCGAAGCCGCCGTGGTGGGCCGCCCGGACGACCTCACTGGCGAGGCCATCTGCGCCTTTGTCGTGTTGAAGCGTTCGCGTCCCACCGACGAAGAGGCCAAGGTGATCGCCAAGGAACTGCGCGACTGGGTTGCCAAAGAGATTGGCCCGATTGCCAAGCCCAAGGACATCCGCTTTGGTGAAAACCTGCCTAAAACCCGGTCCGGCAAAATCATGCGCCGTCTGCTGCGCTCGCTGGCCAAGGGCGAAGCGGTGACCCAGGACACCTCCACGCTGGAAAACCCGGCCATCCTGGACCAGCTCGGCAAAGCCTATTAAGTTTGATGGAGGCCTGGCGACGCACGCGGGCTTTTCATCGCTTACGCTCGGGCCTGCAGTGCACCCCATCCACGGGTGCACTGCAGGCCCTGAGTTTTTCCAGACGGAGTTTGCGCCATGACCCAGCTAAGTGCACAAGAAATTGCCCAGTTCCAGACCCAGGGCTACCTCGTCATTGACGCCGCCGTTTCGCCCGACGCGCTGGCGGCTCTGCGCCATGACTTGGACGCCTGGGTGGATGAGAGCCGCGCGCAGCCTGGGAATTGGGGCAGCACCGCAGACGGGCGCGCCCGCTTCGATTGTGAAATAGGCCACAGTGCCCATGACCCGCGCCTGCGCCGCATCAACAACCCGGCTGAAATCTCGGCGGCCTATGAACAGGTGTTGCTGGACTCGACCATGGTCGATGCGGTCGCGGATTTGATCGGGCCCGATGTCAAGGTGCACCACTCCAAGATCAACCTCAAGCGCCCGGGCACCGCCACCCGCGTGGGCTACCACCAAGACTTCTCTTTCACCCCGCACACCAATGACAGCCTGGTCACCGCGCTGGTCGCGCTCGACACCGTGGATCTGGAGAATGGTCCGCTGCGGGTGGTGCCGGGCTCGCACCTGCAGGGCCAGGTCAGCCTCTGGCAAGAGGGCGCATTTACCGGCCAGGTGGATGAGGTCGCAGCCAGGTACTACGAGGCCAACTCGATTCCCCTGCCACAAAAGCCCGGCAGCGTCTGCCTCATGCACACCAAGCTGATGCACGGATCAGACCCCAACCGCTCCACGGCGCCGCGCGGCCTGTTTATCTGCGTCTATGCGGCGGCCGACGCTTTTGCACTGTCGCCGTCGCCCCTGCCTAACCGGTTTGAAGGCCAGATCGTCCGGGGCCAGGCCTCAGGCCAGGCGCGGCTGACCGAAGGTCAGGTGGAACTGCCTGCCGCATGGAAGGAAGCGGCCTTTTTTGCGGTGCAAGGCCAGCGTGCGGCGGTGCGGCTCGACGGCTAGTGCCGCCTTTTTCCAGCGACACCCCAATAAAAAATGCCCGTCCTGCTTGCGCAGGCCGGGCATTTTTTTGTGCCAGCTGCCAAGCCGGCGCTTCTTATTAGCTTTCCAGCGCTGCGAAAACGCTGGCAGTAATCGCATCGACATCGCCCACACCCGCTACTGCGCGGTACTTGGGGGCGAGGCCTGGCGCTTGCTGGGCCCAGTCGGAGTAGTACTTGACCAGGGGGCGGGTTTGCGCGCTGTAGACGGCCAGGCGGTTTTTGACAGTGGCTTCCTTGTCGTCTTCGCGCTGGATGAGGGGCTCGCCGGTGACGTCGTCCACGCCTTCGACCTTGGGCGGGTTGAACTTAACGTGGTAGGTGCGGCCAGACGCCGGGTGAGAGCGGCGTCCGCTCATGCGCTCAATGATGGAGTCAAAGGGCACATCGATTTCGATCACATAGTCGAGCTCCACACCAGCGGCCTTCATGGCGTCGGCCTGGGGAATGGTGCGGGGGAAACCGTCAAATAAAAAGCCTTTGGCGCAATCGGGCTGCTTCAGGCGCTCTTTGACCAGGTTGATGATGAGCGCGTCGCTGACCAAACCGCCCGCGTCCATGATGGACTTGGCTTCCAGGCCCAGGGGCGTGCCCGCCTTGACGGCGGCGCGCAGCATGTCGCCCGTCGAGATTTGGGGGATGCCGTACTTTTGGCAGATAAAAGTGGCTTGCGTGCCCTTGCCTGCGCCCGGTGCTCCTAGAAGAATCAGTTTCATTGCGAACCTCAAGTGGAAAGTAAATCTCGTTTGCGCTGGCCCACCGGCTGGGGTGTTGTCTCAGGTCAAGCGCATTGTTGTCGTTGGAGAATAGCATGCAGGAACCCGCGCCAGCCTTACAAGACGCCGCTCATAAGACCGCAATTGCCAGTCGCAATCTCAGTCGTGTTGCGCCACCCAGGCGCGTACGCGTTCCAGGTCTTCAGGCGTGTCCACGCCCGCACCCGGCGCAGTCGCTGCCACATGCACCGCAATGCGGTGCCCGTGCCACAGTGCGCGCAGCTGCTCCAGCGCTTCCGTGGCTTCCAGCGGGGCGGGTGGCAAGCCAGGGAACTGGCGCAAAAAGCCCACGCGGTAGGAATAAATGCCGATATGGCGCAGCGGCGCTGGGTTGGGCAACTGGCGCGGACCGGTGGTGGGCGCATCGCGCCACCACGGAATCGGCGCGCGGCTGAAGTACAGGGCGTGAGAGGCGGCGTCGAGCACCACCTTTACCACATTGGGGTTAAAAAATTCGTCCGCGTCGGCAATCGGGCTGGCAGCGGTACCCATGCTGGCACTCGCACTGCTTTGCAGCAACTGCGCCACCGCAGACACCAGCGCGGGGTCGATCAGGGGCTCGTCGCCTTGCACATTGACCACGACGGCGTCGTCGGCCAGTCCCAAAATGTCGCAGGCCTCGGCCAGCCGGTCGCTGCCCGAGAGGTGGTCTTGGCGCGTCAAGACCGCTTCAATGCCGTATTGGGCGCAGGCTTGCAAGATGGCTGCGCTGTCGCCTGCCACCACCACGCGCGTGCCCGGCGCCATGCCTGAGAGCACCCGCTGCGCCACGCGCACCACCATGGGAATGCCGCCAATGTCGGCCAGCGGCTTGTTGGGCAGGCGGGTGGAGGCCAGCCGCGCCGGGATGAGTACCGTGGTGCGCAGGGCAGGGGCGCTCACAGCCCGAGCTCGGCGTCGATTAAGGGACGGGCCTCGTTTTCGAGCAAGATGGGAATGCCGTCGTGCACCGGATAGGCCAGGCGGGCGCTGCGCGACCACAGCTCCAGCTTGTCGGCACTCCATTCCAAGGGGCCTTTGGTGACCGGGCAAACGAGCAAAGAAAGCAGCTTAGTGTCCATGGCCAGATGATAAACGGCTGGCCGGTTGCGCTGCGCGGTGGGCGGCGATGTGCTGGTCAAGCGCGGCAAAGAATGCCGGCTCGATGGTTTGCTCCAGTGCCACAGACAGTGCGCTGGGCGCCACCTGCCATAGTTTGGGCGCGTCTTTTTCGGTGCACAGCAGTTGGACTGCGCCCCAAGTTGCAGGGTTGGCCTGGCGGAAATCAAAGTGGTCGGGCAGGGCCTGGGTGTGGGCCAGTACCAGGCCGGTCTGGCGCAGCATGTTGAAAAACAGCTCCGGTCGCGCAATGCCGGCTACGGCCTGCACCGGCAAGCGCCCTGGCGCGTTCAGCTCCCGCAAGGGCGTCGTGGCGCCGTGGCGGTCTTGCGCCACCGCGGCCAGCGCCCGCTGTGCGCTGAATTGCCCACCTCCGCTTACGTCGGCGTCCGCGCCACTGGTGTTGAGCACCAGCAAGCGCGCGGCGCTTTGCCCGGCAGCTGCCACGCCCCGGCGCGGCCAGGGTTCGCGCAACGGGCCGGCCGGCAGCAGCCAGCCGTTGCCGCAACCCCGGTCGTCAAACACGCAGACCTCCAGATCACGAAACAGGCGGTAATGCTGCAAACCGTCGTCGCAGACGATGACATCGGTCTGCGGGTGCTGCGCCATCAATGCGCTGGCGGCCTGATGCCGGTCGCGCGCTACAAACACCGGCGCACCGGTGGCGCGCGCAATCAGCAAGGGCTCGTCGCCCACGTCTTGCGCCGCAGACGATTCGCCCACCGCCTGGCAAGCCTGGGCGTCGCGCCCAAAGCCGCGCGAGACCACGCCCACGCGCAGGCCCTGGGCTTGCAGGTGGCGCACCATTGAAATCACCGTGGGCGTTTTGCCAGCGCCACCGGCCACCACATTGCCCACCACGATCACAAAGGCGTTAACATGCTGGCTTGGAGGAAGGCGCCAGCGGAAGCACTGGCGGCGCAACGCCGCCAAGGCACCATAAACGGCGGCTACCGGGAACAGCGCGCAAGCCAGTGGCCCTTTTCCGGTCCAGGCGCGCAGCAGGGCGCTGGCAAGCGCATGGCGCATGGCGCTTAGTCGCTGCCCGGCGTTGGGCTTTGCAAGGCGAAGGTGAC
>CANFNE010000201.1 GCA_947448105.1 Burkholderiales bacterium | reverse complement strand
GGCGGCGCTGATAAAACTGAGCACCGCCACCACGCCAAAGGCAGCGCGCCAGCCCAGGGTGCCGCCAATCCAAGCCCCCAGCGGCACGCCCACCACTGAGGCCACCGACCAGCCCAAAAACACAAAAGTAATGGCGCGCCCCCGCTGCGCAGGTGTCACCAGAAGGCCGATGCAGGCGGCAGCCTGGGGCGTAAAGATGGCCGGGGAAATGACCGCCAACACCCGCACCACCATCAGCGAGGCAAAGTCCGGCATCAGCGCGCTCAAAGCCAAAAACACGGCGTACCAGAGCATGGACAGCGCCAGCAGGCGGCGCCTATCCCACCCGGCCACGACGCTGGCCAGCAGCGGCGCACCTACAAACATCATCACTGCCGCCGCTGTAATCAGCTGCCCGGCGACCGCCACGGACACATCCAAGGAGGTGGCTATGTCATTGAGCGTGCCGGGCACGACCATGACGCCCGTGCCAATCACAAAGTTGCCAAACAACAGCGACCACAGCACGCGGGGCAGTGGTTCTTGGCGTGTGGCGGGGGTGGTTTGGGGCATGGACATGACAAGGATGGTGCGCTGCGGTGCAGCGACGGGAACGGGAACGGGAACGGGAACGGGAACGCCCATTGTCGCCCTGCTGCGGGGCCATGCCTGTGCCGGGCTTGACAGCGTGGTGGCTAAGTCACCAGGCGATAGCTGCGCCACGGTAGTCCACAAACTGCGCCCGCCCGGTGGGGTGCAGCTTATCGAGCAAGTGCAGCATGTGCGCTGCTGACAACTCGGGCGCCAGCGCGTCATCTGGCGTCACAAAAGGCTGGCTCAGGCGCGAGCGCACGGTGCCGGGTTGCAGGGCCGCAAACACCGCCAGCGGGCGGCGGCGGTGCGCCTCAATGGCCGCAGTTTGCAGCAGCATATTGCGCGCCGCCTTGGCTGCGCGGTAGCCATACCAGCCGCCTTTGTGGTTGTCCTCAATACTGCCCACGCGGGCGGACAAGGTGGCAAATACCGTGGGTTGGTCGGTAGCGAGCAGCGGAATAAAGTGTTTCATGAGCAGCGCCGGGCCAATGGCGTTGACCTCAAAGGCACGCATCAGTGCCGGAGCGTTCAGGGCGTCAAGCCGTTTTTCCGGGCCCACGCCGTCCATTTCCAGCGCGCCGGTGGCGTCGATCACCCAATGCACCGCCCCGCTCTGTGCCACATGTTGCGCACAAGCCTGGATGCTGGCCTCGTTTTCAAGGGAAAAAGCGGGCGTGCTGCTGCGGGACAAGGCGACGACTTCGGCAAAGCGCACATCTGCGCGCAACAAGTCCACAAAAGCCGCACCTAGCGCACCGCTGGCGCCTAGCACTACCGCCCGCAGGCCGGTGCGCGCCTCGCTGCCCGGCATTCAGGCCGCGCCAGACGCAATCTGGCGCAGCGCTTGCTCAAACACCTCGACCGGTTGTCCGCCCGAGATCAAATGGCGGTCGTTGATGATGATGGCGGGCACCGAACGGATGCCTGCGCCTTGGTAGTAGCGCTCCACCGCGCGCACATCTTCGCCATAGGTGTCGCTCTCCAAAATGGCTTGGGCTTGCACTACTTCCATGCCTGCGACCCGCACGGCGGCCAGCAGCACTTCGTGCGATTCCACGCATTCGGCACGGCCCTGGTAGGACTCCAGCAAGGCTTTTTTCAGCGCATATTGGGGGCCGTCTGCGCCCACCAAGCCGGCCCAATGCAGCAGGCGGTGCGCGTCAAAGGTGTTGTACACGCGGCCCCGGCCGCCGGGGTTGAAGGTGAAACCGACCTCGGCGCCGCGCTGGCGGATGGTCTCGCGCATTTGCGCCTGTTGCTCGGGCGTGGAGCCGTACTTTTCGGTGATGTGCTCGGTCAAGTCCTGGCCGCCGGCGGGCATGTTGGGGTTGAGCTCAAAGGGCTGGAAATGCAGTTCCGCGCGCACATCGGGCGCCAGACGCTCAAGCGCGCCTTCCAGCGCGCCCAGGCCCACAGCGCACCAGGGGCAGGCGATGTCGGACACAAAATCAATTTTGAGGGTGGTGGTCATGGGGCGATCTCGTGCAAAAAATGAAAAAGGCCTGGCTTATTGCAGCCCGGCCAAACCGGCGATGGCCAAGGCGTAGCCCTGGACGCCAAACCCCGCCATCACTGCCTTGGCGGCAGGCGAGATAAAGGAATGGTGGCGAAACGCCTCGCGCGCATGCACATTGCTGATGTGCAACTCAATGAGCGTAATGCCCGTGCCTTTGATGGCGTCATGCAGCGCCACGCTGGTGTGCGTGTAGGCCCCCGCATTGAGCACCACACCGGCCAATTGGCCTGCGGCCTGCATGCGCCCGGCCTCGTGAATCCAGTCCACCAGCGTACCTTCCGAGTTGCTTTGCCGAAAGTCCAGCACAAAGCCTTGCGCGGCGCAAGCCGTCTGGCACAGGGCCTGCACATCGGCCAGGGTTTGGATGCCGTAGACCGAAGGCTCCCGCGTGCCCAGCAGGTTGAGGTTGGGGCCGTTCAGAATCAGGGCGGTTTTCATGGGGTGTCCAGTTCAGGAGCAGCGTGGTGGAGCGACGGGTGGATTCAAAGCGCGGGTGCCTGGGCCGCGATGGGAGACAGCGCCGTTTGCACGTCGCCGCACTGCGCGCGGTGGCGCAAAACGTGGTCCATCACCACCAGGGCCAGCATGGCCTCGGCGATCGGGGTGGCGCGTATGCCCACGCAGGGGTCGTGCCGACCCTTGGTCACCACCTCGGTGGCCTGGCCTTGCACGTCAATCGAGGCGCGCGGCGTGATGATGGAGCTGGTGGGTTTGATCGCGATGCTCACTTCCAGGTCTTGCCCGGTGGTGATGCCGCCCAAGACGCCGCCGGCGTTGTTGCTCATGAATCCCTGGGGCGACAGCGAGTCGCCATGCGTGGTACCACGCTGCGCCACGCTGGCAAACCCGGCGCCAATTTCCACGCCCTTGACAGCATTGATGCCCATCATGGCGTAAGCGATATCGGCGTCCATCTTGTCAAACAGCGGCTCGCCCAGGCCCACCGGCACCTTGGACGCCGACACGCGGATGCGCGCGCCACACGAGTCGCCCGCTTTGCGCAGCGCGTCCATATAGTCCTCCAACGCTTGCACGTCGGCCACCGGCGCGAAAAACGGGTTGTGGGGCACGTGGCTCCAGTCCTCAAAGCCAATCGCCTTGTCGCCGATCTGCGTCATGCAGCCGCGAAATTCGGTGCCAAACTTTTCTTTGAGCCACTTTTTGGCCACGGCACCGGCTGCCACCATGGGCGCGGTCATGCGGGCGCTGGAGCGGCCACCGCCGCGGGGGTCGCGAATTCCGTATTTCTGGAAGTAGCTGTAATCGGCGTGGCCGGGGCGGAAGGTTTCCAGGATGTTGCCGTAGTCTTTGCTGCGCTGGTCGGTGTTTTGGATCAGCAGCGCAATCGGGGTGCCGGTGGTTTTGCCCTGGTAGACGCCGCTCAGAATCTGCACCGCGTCAGGCTCGTTGCGCTGGGTCACGTGGCGGCTGGTGCCGGGGCGGCGGCGGTCAAGGTCGCGCTGGATGTCGGCCTCGCACAAGTCCATGCCCGGCGGGCAGCCGTCAATCACGCAGCCAATGGCCGGGCCGTGGGATTCACCGAAGTTGGTGACTGCGAATAGGGTGCCGAAGGTGTTGCCGCTCATGGGGCTGCATTATCCCTGAGGGCGCGTGCTGCCCACCGCGCGGGCCCGAAAACGAAAGTCAGCTCGCTTTGGATTCTTCGTCCTGCCCCGGCCAGTCGCGGATATAGGCTTTGAGCATCTTGTTCTCAAAATTTTGGCTGTCCACCACGGCCTTGGCTACGTCGTAGAAGCTGATCACGCCCATGAGCATGCGTTTGTCCATGACCGGCATGTAGCGCGCGTGGCGGTCGAGCATCATGCGGCGCACCTCGTCCATTTCGGTTTCCATGGTGCAGGTCAGGGGCGCATCGTCCATGGCGCTGCGTACCAGCATGGTGCCTAGCGATCCGCCGTTTTTGACCACTGCCTGAATCACCTCACGAAAAGTCAGCATGCCGACCAGGTCGCCATGCTCCATCACCACCAGCGAGCCAATGTCGCGCTCGGCCATTAATTGCGCTGCGTGGGACAGCGGCTCGTCGGGGTGGGCGGTAAACAAGGTTCCGCCTTTGACGCGCAAGATATCGCTGACTTTCATGGTGTTTCCTCTCGATGGTTCAATGGCGCGGCGTGCGCCTGTGACAATCTGCGCTTGAATATAGCCCACAATGGGCCGTGCAAAACGCCATCTATCAACGGAGAGATACCCTATGACCGGCTACGCTGACCCCGGATTTGACACCTTGGCCTTGCACGCAGGTGCCAGTCCCGACGCGACAGGCGCTCGCGCAGTGCCGATCCACCTGACCACCTCTTTTGTCTTCGAGTCCAGCGACCAGGCGGCCTCGCTCTTTAACCTGGAGCGCGCGGGCCACGTTTACAGCCGCATCAGCAACCCCACCAACGCGGTGCTGGAGCAGCGCGTGTCCGCCCTGGAAGGTGGCATTGGCGCCATCACGACCGCCAGCGGCCAGGCCGCGCTGCACCTGGCGATTTGCACGCTCATGGGTGCGGGCTCGCACATCGTGGCTTCCACCGCGTTGTATGGCGGCTCACATAACCTGCTGCACTACACGCTCAAGCGCTTTGGCATTGAGACCACCTTTGTCAACCCCAATGACCTGGACGCCTGGCGCGCCGCCGTGCGCCCGAACACCAAGCTGTTCTTTGGCGAAACCGTGGGCAACCCCGGCCTGGACGTGCTCGACATTGGCGCCATCAGCGCGCTAGCCCATGAAAACGGTGTGCCGCTG
>CANFNE010000200.1 GCA_947448105.1 Burkholderiales bacterium | reverse complement strand
TTCGCCCATTTCCATAAAACCGGCCGGCAGCGTCCACTTGCCCAGGCGCGGCTCGATATTTCGTTTGCACAGCAAAACCTTGTCGCCCCAGACCGGAATCGTGCCCACCACGTTGAGCGGGTTGACGTAATGCACCGTGGTGCAGGCCGGGCAGACCGCACGCACCTTGGTGTCGCCGTCGTCAGGCAGGCGGTGAACCACTGCCGTTCCGCAGGACTTGCAGTGTTTGATGGGGGCGCCGTACATCGTCAAAAAAACACTCCTTTACGCAGCCGCCACGGCCACGCGGATGCCGCTCAAGCCCGTGATGTCGCCCTGCATCACGTCACCCGCCACCACTGCGCCTACGCCCGCTGGCGTACCGGTGTAAATCAGGTCGCCGGGCTGCAGTTCCCAGGCGGTGGAGAGTTGCTCAATGGTTTCTGACACGTTCCAGATGAGTTGGGCAATCGTGCTGCTTTGGCGCACCGCGCCGTTGACGCCCAGTGAGATCGTTGCTTGGCCGATGTTGGGCGCCTGCACGGCCGGGGTGATGGCGCCTATGGGCGCGGAATGGTCAAAACCTTTGCCAATGCACCAGGGGCGACCGGCTTTTTTCATGTCGTTTTGCAGGTCGCGCCGCGTCATGTCCAGGCCCACGGCGTAACCGAAGATGTGGCGGTGTGCGTCGGCTGCTGCAATATGGCGCCCGCCCATCCCAATGGCCACCACCAACTCGATCTCGTGGTGCAAGTTGGACGTGAGCGTGGGATAGGGCATTTGCGCCGTGGTGCCGGGGGCGGCATACAGCAGCGAGTCGGCCGGCTTCATGAAGAAGAAGGGCGCCTCGCGCCCGGGGCCGCCCATTTCCTTGGCGTGTTCTTCGTAGTTGCGGCCCACACAGTAAATACGGTGCACCGGGAACAGCGCCGGGGAGTCCAGCACCGGGACACCGACGACGCCAGGGGGTGTGAAGCTGTAAATCATGGTGTGGCTCCCAAATCAGGCGGACTGGGCGACCAGGTCAAAGTGTTCGACCACGGGCGGTGCAGCAAAAAACGGCCCGACCACGGCGCGCCAAGCGGGAAAGGCGGGAGAGCCGCGAAAGCCCACGGTATGGTCTTCCAGCGTTTCCCAAAAAACTTGCAGCACGTAGCGCTCGGGGCTCTCGATACTGCGGTTGACTTTGTAGCCCTTGAAGCCCTTGGCGTGTGAAATCACCTCGCTGGCGCCTTGGGCGATGGCTGCTTCAAAGGCGGCGTTTTGGCCGGGGTGGATGCGGATGTCGGCAATTTCAAGAATCATGGGGGGCTCCAGGTGGGGGTTCAGGGGGGCTAGACCTTCAAGGCACATCGCCAGGCGCCATGTTACTGGCCCGCGTCCCGGCGCGCCGAACGCCGCGCGGCGAGCCTCCAGCAGTCCCTTGCACCAATTGGCACGCGTATGCTTCGGTCCCTATGCGCGTTTCTCCCCCAAACCATCCACCAGACGCGGGCGCCACACCGGCGTGTCCCGCCGACTGGCTGCGCCCGCGCTGGCCTGCGCCCGAGAACGTGCACGCGTTTTGCACGGGCCGCGCTGGCGGCGCCTCAGCCTCGCCTTACGACACCCTCAACCTGGGTGATCACGTGGGCGACTTGCCCCACGCCGTGGCCGCCAACCGCGCCCATGTGCAGCAAACGCTGGGCGTACGACCGATTTTTTTGAACCAGGTGCACGGCACCGAGGTGCTGGCGCTGCGCGCCGACTGCGCCGATGGCGCCCTGGCCGACGGCAGCTGGACGGATAGGCCCGGTCTGGCCTGCACCGTCATGGTGGCCGATTGCCTGCCCGTGTTGCTCTGCACCTGGGACGGCCAGCGCGTGGCGGCTTTGCACGCGGGCTGGCGTGGGCTGGCCGGCGGCGCGGGGCGCCCGGGTGTGCTGGAGGCTTTCCTGCAAAGCCAAAGCGCGCAGGGCGTAGCGCCGCACCAGTGGATGGCTTGGTTGGGGCCCTGTATTGGGCCGCAGTCCTTTGAAGTGGGTGACGAGGTACGCGCTGCGTTTGTGGACCATTCCAGCGCTGCGGGCCACGCATTTGCTGCGCGCGGGCCAGGCAAATGGCTGGCCGACCTGCCGCTACTGGCGCGCCAGCGCCTGCAGGCTGCGGGCGTGGCGCAGGTGTATGGCAACGACGGCAGCGCGCCGTGGTGCACCGTGGGCAACCCGCTACGGTTCTTTTCGCACCGGCGCGACCGCGTCAGTGGTCGCCAGGCTGCTGGCATCTGGCGCATCGGAGGCGTCTGAGGCGGGCGACGTGCTTGTTTCCGAAGGTGCGGCGGCGTCTGCCTGCGGCTCGGTGGCGGCGGCGGTGGCTGACAGCTTCGCCTCGCGGGCCTCTGCCGCCTCACGCGCGCGCCGCCGCGCCGGGGTCGCCATGAAATACAGCACCAGCCCCACGGGCAGCAGACCGTAGAGCACAAAAGTCATGAGCGCGCCCAGCAGCGTGCCGTCGGTATTGGTGGCTTCGGCCACGGCCATCATCAGGGTCACATAAATCCAGGCAATCGGAATCAGGTACATCAGAGTTACGTTTTGGGTTTGTTTCGCGGCATCGGGCCACACATGTCAGGAAAAAGAAGGACATGGGCGGGATAATCCGCCAACTATGCCTTATGAGCGCGCGTATTGAGGCTTTACTACCAGGAGACAGCGTGAAAGACCAGCAAAACCTGTGGGCCCACACGGCCGAGCATTTTCAAACCGCCTTGAGCGACAGCTGGGCTCAGGCGCTGGCCAGTTTCCAGAAGCTCACGCCCGCAGCCATGCCGCCCATGGCCACGCCGGCGATGCCTGCGCCGCCCCAGCTGCACTTTGCGCCCGAGAAGCTGCAAGAAGTGCAGCAGCAGTACCTCAAAGACGCGGCCGAGCTGATGGCGCAGGGCGCCATGGCGAAAGCCCCCACCTTGGGCGACAAGCGCTTTTCGGGCGCCGCGTGGGAAAGCAACCCGGTGGCCGCCTTTACCGCCGCCATGTACTTGCTCAACAGCCGCACCCTGCTGGCCATGACCGACGCCGTGGACTCGGATGCCAAGACCCGCAGCCGCCTGCGCTTTGCCGTGGAACAAGGCCTGGCCGCCGCCGCGCCCAGCAACTTTTTGGCCTTTAACGCCGAAGCGCAGAAAAAAGCCATCGACACCCAGGGCGAAAGCATTGCCAAGGGCATGCAAAACCTGATGCACGACATGCGCCAGGGCCACGTGTCCATGACCGATGAGAGCCTGTTTACCGTCGGCCAAAACGTGGCCACCACCGAAGGCGCCGTGGTGTTCGAGAACGAATTTTTCCAGCTGCTGGAATACAAGCCCTTGACGGCGAAGGTGTTCGAGAAGCCCTTTTTGCTGGTGCCGCCCTGCATCAACAAGTTTTACATCCTCGATTTGCAGCCGGAAAACTCGCTGATCCGCTACGCCGTGTCCCAAGGCCACCGCACTTTTGTGATCAGCTGGCGCAACCCCGACGAGTCCATGGCCACCAAAACCTGGGACGACTACATCGAACACGCGGTCATCAAGGCCATTGCCGTGACCAGTGAAATTGCCGGTAAACCGGGCACCGATGATTCGATCAACGCGCTGGGTTTTTGCGTGGGCGGCACCATGCTGACCACCGCACTGGCGGTGCTGGCTGCGCGCGGAGAAAAGCCGGTGGCCAGCGCGACGCTGCTGACCACGCTGCTCGATTTCACGGACACCGGCATTCTGGATGTGTTTATTGACGAGGCCTTTGTCGCATACCGCGAAAAGGAAATGGGCCAGGGCGGCCTGATGAAGGGCCAGGATCTGGCCTCGACCTTTAGCTTTTTGCGCCCCAACGACCTGGTCTGGAACTACGTGGTGGGCAATTACCTCAAGGGCGAAACCCCGCCCCCGTTCGATCTTTTGTACTGGAACTCGGACGCCACCAACCTGCCCGGCCCGTATTACGCCTGGTATTTGCGCAACACCTACTTGGAAAACAAGTTGGTCCACCCCGGCGCAGCCAGCAGTTGCGGTGAAAAAATTGACCTCGGTTTGGTGGACATGCCGGTCTACATCTACGGTTCGCGCGAGGACCATATCGTGCCGATCAACGCCGCCTACGCCTCCACCCAGGCGCTGCCGGGCAAAAAGCGCTTTGTCATGGGCGCCTCCGGCCATATTGCCGGGGTGATCAATCCGCCTGCCAAAAACAAGCGCAGCCATTGGATCCGTGCCGATGGCAAATTGCCCAAAACCCACGCCGCCTGGCTGCAAGGTGCCGCCGAGCACCCGGGGAGCTGGTGGACCGACTGGGCGCAGTGGCTCAAGGCCCATGCGGGCAAGCAAATCGCGGCGCCCAAGACCTACGGTCGGGGCAAGTACAAACAAACGATGGCGGCACCGGGTAACTACGTACTCGCCAAGGCCTGAGGGGCCGCCCGCTTCAGGCATGATCAGTTTTTGAATTAATTCACCTTTAACCCAGTATTTGGAGCCAATAAATGGAAGACATCGTCATCGTCGCAGCCACCCGCACCGCCGTCGGCAAATTTGGCGGCAGCCTGGCCAAAGTACCTGCCCCTGAGCTGGGTGCTGCGGTTATCAAAAACCTGCTCGAGCGCACCGGCTTGGGCGTAGACCAGATTGGCGAAGTCATCATGGGCCAGGTGCTGGCCGCAGGTTCGGGCCAAAACCCGGCGCGCCAGTCGCTCATCAAAAGCGGCGTGGCCAAAGAAACCCCGGCGCTGACCATCAACGCCGTGTGCGGCTCCGGCCTCAAGGCCGTGATGCTGGCCGCCCAGGCCGTGGCCTATGGCGACAGCGAAATCGTGATTGCCGGTGGCCAGGAAAACATGAGCGCCTCGCCCCACGTGCTC
>CANFNE010000199.1 GCA_947448105.1 Burkholderiales bacterium | reverse complement strand
TCTCGTTTGCGCTGGGCCAGGCCGTTCCACTGGCCCAGGCCCGGTCGGACTTTGTGGTGTTGGGCGCGCAACTGCTGCCCGTGGCGCGCACCGTGCTGCTGGCGCGGCGTACCATGGCCGTGGTGCGGCAAAACCTGGCCTGGGCCCTGCTGTACAACGCGGTGTGCGTGCCGCTGGCCGTGGCGGGGCTGTTGCCTGCCTGGGCTGCAGGCCTGGGCATGGCGGCGAGTTCCTTGCTGGTGGTGGGCAACGCTTTGCGTTTGTCGCGCGTTACGCCGGGCAAAGTGACACCTGCTGCGGACACGCCTGCGACCTGAAACATTGGAGACCGCCCATGGACATTCTGTATTTGCTCATTCCCTTGTCGGTCGTGCTGGTTTTTGCCATTTTGGTGGGCCTGTGGTGGGCCATCGACCGGGGTCAATTCGAAGATATTGAGTCCGAAGGCGAAAGAATATTGCACGAACCTTGACATTTTCGGTGCCTAAAACGGTGCTCATTTCCGCATATTTGACTTGTGTCAAGTCCTGCGTAAGGGTTTCCTTCCACACTCGTGCGTAAGGTCATTTCAAAGGAACTAGGTATGGCGATTGCGAATCAGCGGGCAGCGAGCTACAACGACACGGTCGTTCGGCAATTTGCCATCATGACGGTGGTTTGGGGCGTAGTGGGCATGTTGGTGGGCGTGATCATCGCTGCCCAACTGGCGTGGCCCGAGCTCAATTTGGGTATCCCGTGGCTCACCTATGGCCGTCTGCGGCCTTTGCACACCAACGCGGTGATTTTTGCGTTCGGTGGCTGCGGTTTGTTTGCCTCGGCCTATTACGTCGTCCAGCGTACTTCGCAGGTGCGCCTGTTTGGCGGCAGCCTGGCCAGCTTTACCTTTTGGGGCTGGCAGTTGGTCATCCTGGCAGCGGCTATTTCGCTGCCGCTGGGTTACACCCAGGGCAAAGAATACGCCGAGCTGGAGTGGCCCATTGACATCTTGATCACCTTGGTCTGGGTCTCGTTTGCCATTGTGTTTTTCGGCACCCTGGGCACGCGCAAGGTGAAACACATTTACGTGGCCAACTGGTTTTTTGGCGCCTTTATTTTGGCGGTGGCTTTGCTGCATCTGGTCAACAGCGCAGCGATTCCTGCGGGCTGGATGAAGTCGTACTCGGCCTACGCTGGCGTGCAAGACGCCATGGTGCAGTGGTGGTATGGCCACAACGCGGTGGGCTTTTTCCTGACTGCGGGCTTTTTGGGCATGATGTACTACTTCATCCCCAAGCAGGCCGGTCGCCCCGTCTACAGCTACCGCTTGTCCATCGTCCACTTCTGGGCGCTGATCTTCACCTACATGTGGGCGGGCCCGCACCACCTGCATTACACCGCTTTGCCGGACTGGACACAGTCGGTCGGCATGGTGTTCTCGCTGATTCTTCTGGCTCCAAGCTGGGGCGGCATGATCAACGGCATCATGACCCTGTCGGGCGCCTGGCACAAACTGCGTGACGACCCGATCCTGCGCTTCCTGATCGTGTCCCTGTCCTTCTACGGCATGAGCACGTTTGAAGGCCCGATGATGTCCATCAAGACCGTCAACGCCCTGAGCCACTACACCGACTGGACCGTGGGCCATGTGCACTCCGGTGCGTTGGGCTGGGTCGGCTTGGTGACCATGGGCTCGATGTACTACCTGATTCCCCGCTTGTTTGGCCAAAAGCAGATGTACAGCGTCAAAGCCATTGAGGTCCATTTCTGGACCGCCACCGTGGGCATCGTGATCTATATCGCCGCGATGTGGATTGCCGGCGTGATGCAGGGCCTGATGTGGCGTGCCATCAACGCCGACGGCACCCTGACCTACACCTTTGTGGAATCGGTCAAGGCCACCTATCCCTTCTATGTGTTGCGCCTGCTGGGCGGCTTGCTGTACCTGAGCGGCATGCTGATCATGCTGTGGAACACCTTGAAAACCGCCACCCATGGGCGCGCTGAGACGGTGATGATTCCCGCCGTCGCGGCCCACGCTTGAACCCGAAGGACCGAACCATGGCAAAAGACACTTCCACTTCGAGCCTGTCGCACGAAAAAATCGAAACCAGCAACTTTCTGATGATCGTGCTGATCCTGCTGGTGCTGTTGGCCGGCGGCATGGTCGAGATCGTGCCCCTGTTTTTCCAGAAATCGACGACCGAGCCGCTCAAGGGCGTGCAGCCCTACACGGCGCTGCAACTCGCCGGGCGCGACATCTACACCCGCGAAGGTTGCTACAACTGCCATTCGCAGATGATTCGCCCCTTTAGGGCCGAGACGCTGCGCTATGGCCACTACTCGGTGGCAGGCGAGTCGGTGTACGACCACCCCTTCCAATGGGGCAGCAAGCGCACCGGGCCTGACCTGGCCCGTGTGGGCGCCAAGTACAGCGACGAATGGCACCGCATCCACCTGACCAATCCGCGTGATCTGGTGCCCGAGTCCAACATGCCCGCCTACCCATGGTTGGCGGCAACCCCGGTGGACGCGGCCGTAATGCCTGCCCACATGACAGCGCTGCGCCGCGTGGGCGTGCCCTACACCGACGCGCAAATTGCCAGCGCCGCTGAAGATGTCAAAGGCAAGACCGAACTCGACGCCACCATCGCCTATTTGCAGGTGCTGGGCCTGGCGCTGAAATAAGCCCAGGAGACCGCTATGGACATCAATACCCTGCGCGCTTGGGTCACCGTGGTGAGTTTTGCGATCTTTATCGCCATCATGGGCTGGGCGTGGTCACGCCGGCGCGAAGCCGATTTCACCGAAGCGGCCAACCTGCCTTTTGAGCAGGATTGATGGCAAACGCACGCACAAGGAAGCAATATGAGTGATTTCACCAGTAATTTTTGGGCCATTTACGTGGCCACCATCACCGTTGTCAGCATGCTGGCTTGCCTGTTGCTGCTGTGGTTTAGCGGCAAGGCGCGTGCGATGACGGCCAACGACAACAGCACGGGACACGTTTGGGACGGCGACCTGCGCGAGATGAACAACCCCTTGCCGCGCTGGTGGGTGTGGCTGTTTGTCATCACCGTGGTGTTTGGCTTTGTCTACCTGGCGCTGTACCCAGGACTGGGAACATCGACGGGACAACTCGGTTGGACCGCCGTGGGCCAATACGAAGCCGAGGTGAAAAAAGCCAACGTGGCCGAGGCGCCGCTGTATGCCAAGTTCACCGCCATGGCGCCCGAGGCGGTCGCCAAAGACCCGCAAGCACACGCCATCGGCGAACGCCTGTTCATGAACAACTGCGCGCAGTGCCATGGTTCGGACGCACGCGGCTCCAAGGGCTTTCCCAACCTGACCGACGCGGACTGGCTGCACGGCGGCACGCCCGACAAGATCAAGGAAACGCTCACCCTGGGCCGCATCGGCCAGATGCCTCCCATGGCCGCCGCCGTGGGCACGCCTGACGATGTGAAAAACGTGGCCAATTACGTGCTGAGCTTGTCCGCCAGCCCGCACGACTCGGTGCGTGCGGCCTTGGGCAAGTCCAAGTTCACCGTGTGCGCTGCCTGCCACGGCGCGGACGGCAAGGGCAACCAGGCTTTGGGAGCGCCCAATCTCACCGACAAGATCTGGCTGCACGGCTATGGCGAGAACGCCATCATCGCCATGGTCAACAACGGCAAGGTCAACCAGATGCCCGCCCAGGGCGAAAAGCTGACGCCGGCGCAAATCCATGTGCTGGCCAGCTACGTCTGGAGCCTGTCGAATCCCTGATGTGGCATGGCTCCGACCTGCGGGTCGGTGCTCGCCTGCGCTAAGCACCCGTTGCTGCTTTGGCTGCTGAACCCAGCCGTCTTTTTTGAAAAGTGCTTTGCCTTTGAACTCCGATCCAGCGCCAGGCCGCAAGACCATCCCGATTGCCGTGTCATCGGACACCAGCCCGATCACGCCACCGCCGGGCGCCAGTCCGGAGCTGATCTCGCTTTACGAGTCGCACCAAAAAATCTACCCGCGCAGTGTCTCGGGCTTTTTCTCGCGCATACGCTGGGCTACTGTCTTCCTGACGCAACTGATGTTTTACGGCCTGCCCTGGCTGGACTGGGGCCAGCGCCAAGCGGTGCTCTTTGACCTGGGGTCCCGGCGGTTCTATATCTTTAACCTGGTGTTGTACCCCCAGGACTTCATTTACCTCACTGGTTTGTTGGTGATCTCGGCGCTCTCGCTGTTTTTGTTTACCGCCGTGGCCGGGCGCTTATGGTGCGGCTACGCTTGTCCGCAGACGGTCTACACCGAAATCTTCCTGTGGATAGAAAAGCGTACCGAGGGTGACCGCTCCGCGCGCATGCGCCGCGACGCCGCCGGCTTTTCCCTGGAGAAGCTGGCGCGCAAAAGTGCCAAACACGCCCTCTGGCTGGCGGTGGGCGTGTGGACGGGTTTTACTTTTGTCGGCTACTTCACGCCCATTGCCGAACTTGCACGCGAGTTCCTAAGCAATAACGTCGGTCCGTGGGAGACGTTTTGGGTGTTCTTTTATGGCTTTGCGACCTACGGCAACGCAGGCTTCATGCGCGAGCAGGTGTGCAAGCACATGTGCCCGTATGCGCGATTCCAAAGCGCCATGTTCGACAAAGACACGCTCATCGTCACTTACGACGCAGAGCGCGGCGAGCCCCGGGGCGCGCGCTCCAAAAAGCTCGATCTGTCGCAGTCCAGCCTGGGCGCCTGCGTGGACTGCAGCCTGTGCGTGCAGGTGTGTCCTACCGGCATTGACATCCGCAAGGGCCTGCAATACGAGTGCATTGGCTGCGGCGCCTGCGCCGATGTTTGCGACGAGGTCATGGATAAGATGGATTACCCGCGCGGTTTGGTGAAATACTCCACCGAAAACGCGGTGAATCAGCAC
>CANFNE010000198.1 GCA_947448105.1 Burkholderiales bacterium | reverse complement strand
TCACGCGCAGCGCGGCTCGCAAGTGTGTTTGACACGCGAACACGCCGCCGGTGGCGCCTTGGGCTCTGGCGCGTTTGCCATCATGCAGGCGCTGATTGCGCGCGGCGTGATTGGCGACTACCGGGCAGGCGACGGCGGCGTGCACAAAGACATCTTGCGTTTTGGCCTGACGCCGCTGTACATCGGGTTTGAAGACGTTTGGAATGCGGTGGAGCATTTGCGGCACGTGCTTGCAACTGCCGATTGGCAAAAGCCGGAATTCAATCAGAAGCAGTCGGTTACCTGAGATTGATTGCGCTCGCACGAGGCAGACGGGCGACACAGGCCCGGGCCTCATGCTGTCCCTGCGGGCCAGAAAATCGGCCCGAACCTGCGCCGCCCGTCCACCTCTAAGCGGTTGCTCCCCCCCTCTATCGGAGTCAGCATGACCACACCCGAAAACATCGTCCACCAGGAAAAAGCCCAGCTCGACTTCAGCGCGCGCATGAGCTATGGCGACTACCTGCAGATTGACACCATCTTGTCGGCGCAAAAGCCGCTCTCCCCGGCGCACGACGAGATGCTGTTCATCGTCCAGCACCAGACCAGCGAGCTGTGGATGAAGCTGATGCTGCACGAGCTGCAGGCGGCCATGGCGCACATTGCGCAAGACCAGTTGCCCGCCGCGTTCAAGATGCTGGCGCGGGTGAGCAAGATCATGGAGCAGCTGGTGCACGCCTGGGACGTGCTGGCCACCATGACGCCACCCGAATACAGCGCCATGCGGCCTTACCTGGGGCAAAGCAGCGGGTTTCAGAGCTTTCAGTACCGCTGCATCGAGTTTTCGCTGGGCAACAAAAACGCCGCCATGCTGCAACCCCACGCCCATAGTGCTGAGCGGCTCGCGCTGGTGCAAGCAGCGTATGAAGCCCCGTCCTTGTACGACGAAGCCCTGCGCCTGCTCGCGCGCCGTGGCATTGCGGTACCCGCCAGCCACATAGAGCGCGACTGGACGCAAGGCTACGTGCCAAGCCCCGAGGTGGAGGCCGCCTGGCTGCAGGTCTACCGCGCGCCCGAGGCACATTGGGACCTGTACCAGCTCGGCGAAGAACTCACCGACCTGGAAGACGCCTTTCGCCTCTGGCGCTTTCGCCACGTGACCACCGTGGAGCGGGTGATTGGTTTCAAGCGCGGCACCGGGGGCACGGGCGGTGTGAGTTATTTGCGCAAGATGCTCGATGTGGTGCTGTTTCCGGAGATTTGGACGCTGCGTACGGCTTTGTGAGCGCGGAGTTGTGTATTCGGTTGGCCCACCGGCTTCTGGACCCCCTCACCCACCCCCGTACAACCAAGGCACATCCAGCAGTCGCTGCCCCAGCAGCTGCATGGCGGCGTCGCGGCCCCAGCGTTGCACACCGGTGGCGTGGAAGATCTCGCCGTTGCGCTGGGCGCGCGCTTGCACGCGGGCGTTGCGGCGCCAGCGGGTGTGGGCGTAGCGCTCTAGCGCGGCCACGTCGCCCAGCACCGGGGTGGACAACACCGCAGCCAACGCGGCGGCGTCTTCTATGGCCATGCCTGCGCCTTGGGCCAGGTAGGGCAGCATGGGGTGGGCGGCGTCACCCATCAGGGCGATGCGGCCAAAGGCGAGTTCTTTGGCGCTGCGCAGGTGGGGCAGACCGTTCAGGGGCCACAGGCGCCAGGCCTTGATGGCAGCCACCAGGTCTTGCAGCCCACTGGCGGCGCCGTCCAGGTGGGCGCGCAGTTCCTGCGCGTTGGCATCGTGGTCCCAGTGGTGCATGTCTTCGGGTGCGTCGCCTTGCACAATCACCACCACGTTGAGCCACTCGCCACCATGTACCGGGTATTGCACCGCATGAAAACGCGGCCCCAGCCAGGCGGTCACGACATCGCTGCGCAAGCCTTGGGGCAGCGCCGCCTGGGGCACCATGGCCCGGTAGGCCAAGTGGCCGCTAAAACGGGGCTGGGCGTCCGTGCGTACAAAGTCGCGCACATGGCTCCACAAACCGTCGGCGCCTATCACCACGTTGGCGCGGCGCTGGTGGCCGTCAGCCGTGGTCACTTGTACGGCGTTGGCGTCCTGGCTAATGAGTTGCAAAGCGTGGTCCAGCAGCAGCTGCGTGCTACCTTGGGCCTGTACCGCGCTCAGCAACAGGGAGTGCAAATCAGCGCGGGCGATGGTGGCGTAGCGTGCGCCGTAGCGCTGCACCGCACGCGCGCCCAGCGCCAACTGCCCCAGCACCGCACCCGACTGCGCGCTGCGCACTTGCAGCAAGGACGGAAAACAGGCCACCGCGTCCAAGCCGCTGGTCAGTCCCCAGCCTTCGAGCAGGCGCACCACGTTGGGACTGAGCTGGATGCCCGCGCCCACTTCGGAGAACACGGGTTTTTTCTCGATAAGCTGCACGGGCAAGCCATGCGCACCACAGGCCAGCGCCGTGGTTAAGCCACCAATGCCACCACCGACAACGAGTATCTTTTTTTGCATGGTCTCCATTCTCACAGAACGGCGACCCAGCCCTGGCGGGGCCAACACTCGGCACCAAGGCGGCGATCTACAAGGAATACTTGATCTGGGCGACCGCAGACAACACGTTCAAACCAGTCTCTACATTTTGCGCAGAGGTCAGTGACAAGGCACGGCCCCAGCCCTGGCGCGGTGCTTCCTCCCAAAGCAGGCTGTGCGCCCACTGCCTAGACGCCTGGGCCTGCAATGTGGTGAAGTCGAGCGCTTGTTCCGCACTTTGGGTGACTACGTAACGCCAGCGTGAGAATGTTTCGTATTGCCAATTGGCGCTGACTTGCACCGCACTCGCCTGATAAGACGGGCCACTATAGGCAAAGCCGGCGTCGGCACGGCTGCTAAATACCTGGGCAAAGGCCTGTACGCGAATCGACTTTCCCAGGCTGAGCGTGGCGCTGGCGCTGGCATTGAAGCCGGTACCCGCAAGTGCATGGTAGAAGTCCGCAAGCTCCCCCAGGCCCAGGTTGAGTTGCAAGGCGCTGAGCAAGCCCCCGGGATAGGCCGAAACCCCCACCCACAATTGCCGCTGGTTAACGGCTTGGGCAAATTCGTCCAGACGCCCCTTGGCTACTGGCATCAGGGTGGCATACCACTCTGTGCCATTGGCGGCCACCATCGTCAAATCGGTTCCGGCAAAGGTGCTCAGGGGCTTGCCCGTCTGCTCATCGCGGTTGCTGACAAAAGGTGCTACGCGAAGGCTCTCAACACCTTGCGCAGGATGCTCCCATTGGCGAAATGCATCGAAGCGCCACTTGCGTATGCCAACCTGGCTGACCCAGCCCACGTCCGCGCGAAAATCATCGTCCAGAGAAAAATGCTCGGCACTCCAACCGCTTTGCGCACTGGCATGGTTAAACCGCAGGTAGCCTGCCTGCCCACTGCGTGGCGCGCAGGCCACCAGGGTGGCGGCTTGGTCGCAGGTATTGGTTTGGCTTTTTGCGAATTGCCCGAAGAGGCTGTTACCGCCGTCCCAACGTTGGCTGGCATGGGTTGCGAACATTTGTGTGGCGCCTATGCCGCTGTACTGCCGGTCCACCGCAGTCCAGGCCAACTCCCCTTGAGAGAGCGCCTGAATACCCTTGAAAACGCTACTTCGGGTTTGCCCGAGCGTGACAAAACGATTGGAAAACGTGCCCGGTAAGAGCAACAGGCCTCCAGCCTCTTCTTGGCTCACCAGGGCCAATCCGCGCCATTGCTCTGTCTCCAGTTGCGCCGCACCTGCAGCGCTAGGCATGCCAATGGCGCGCGTATTGACCAGCTTCAGACCCGGGCTTTGCAGCAGGTCGGTAGCACGGGCAAAAAACTGTCGGGTTTCTTCGCGCTCAGGGGTGAACTGTTCCGCATAAGCCAACACCGGCTGGTCTGGTGCGCGCTCCACAAAATTGGGATTGAAAGTGGCCCGCAACTCAAGTCGCTCATCCGCCTGCCAAGCCACGTTCAGGCTGGCTTTTTGGTCAAGCAAGGTGCTGTTTGTTGCGCCATCGCTGCTGGCTTGGGCCTGGGCATAGACGCCAGGCTCCAAGCGCCAGGCTTGGCGCGGCACCGACAGCCCGGCAAGTTCTGGCAATGGCTGGGCCACACACAACTTGCAGCCGCCTTGGCTCAGCGGGTCGCCCGAGGCCAACACACGTACCGTGTCGTTGACGGCCTTGTATTCCACATAGACTTTCGGTGTAAGCCCAGGAACCAAGCCCAACTCCCGCAGCGGTATGCGCATTTGGGCTGACCACGACTGCGCGTGCGATTGGGTCTGTACGCTCCAACGATAGTCTGCGCCGGTGTTACCAAACGGGTGTCCATCGTGGTTAACTTCTTCTTGGTAGTTGCCATCCACCACAGAGCCCTCGGGGTTGACCGCAAACAACAAGGCGTACTTACCCTGGCCGGTCACGTCCAGATAAATGGTGAGTGCGGTGTCGGACTCGCCCAAGGCGTCAGGCGCGGCGCGTACCGATTGCGGTGGCGTACCCTCTGTGAGTAATACTGCTTCCACCAACAGGTCGGCGCCCTGGATCCGAAAATCTACGGCATTCCCTGGCCCTTGTACGCGCACAACCGTGGGGTATATCTGTAGCCCCAAAGGGATTTGGGTTGCCGCCGCGCCAGTGCAACACGTGCTGCAGCACAAGGCAGCAGTCAGGGCGAGTACACGTGAAAAACCCATCAAACCACCACGCACAGCGCAAAGTTAAACGCCTCAATCAGGGCTCCAGGGGTAGGAATATCCCCAAGTGACCGCTCAAAAAATGTGCCCACTGCGGGCACGATTTCGGCGTTGCCGGTCAGCGCCATGTGCTTGCTGCGTCGCGCGCTACAGACAAATGCGGTGGGCAAGCCACCCATGGCACCAGTGACACATAGCATCTT
>CANFNE010000197.1 GCA_947448105.1 Burkholderiales bacterium | reverse complement strand
GTCGTCGCGCACGGCGGGCTTGTCGCGCCAGATCAGCGCGCCTTGCTCAGGCAGGTGGGCTTCGATGTTCATGGGGCAATTGCTGCGCAAGGCCGAAAAGCCCGAGTGCATTTCGGCGCAAACGCTGCGGGCGTGGGCCCGGGCGGCTGCGTCACGCGGCCACAGGTGTTTTTCCGGATACATCTCCGCCAGGGTCTCGGCGATGGCCAGCGTGTCCCACACGGCCAGCGCGCCGCTTTGCAGCACCGGCACCTTGCCCGCCGGGCTGACGTTGGCCATGGTGTGCTTGAACTTTGATTCGGGCGTAAAGGCGTCAAAGCGCACCATCACTTCTTCAAACGCAATGCCAGCCTGCGTCAGCAGCACCCAAGGGCGCATGGACCAGGATGAATAGTTTTTGTTACCTACATATAGTTTTAGCATTCGATACCTCCTTGTTGAAAACCGGGGTTCACACGCAGCGCGTCAAGGCAGATCCAGGCCCTGCTCGGGCACAGCGGCGTCGGCCGGCCCGACCGTACCCAGGCGCGCTTTGATGGACTGGGGCTGGCCGGTGATCAGCGCCGCATACAGCGTGGTGTTGGACAGCACTTTTTTGACATAGTCGCGCGTTTCATGAAAGGGGATGCTCTCGGCCCAGGCGGCGGCCTCCATGGTGGGGCCGCCGCTGGCGCCGCGCCAGGTGCGCGGGCGGCTGGGACCGGCGTTGTAGGCCGCAGCAGCCATGGGCATAGAGCCGTTAAAGCTGTCGAGCACCAGCTTGAGGTAGCCCGTGCCAATGGCGATGTTGGTGTCGCGCTCGTTGAGTTTGGCCGGGGTGAAGTCGGTCAGGCCAATTTTCTTGGCCGTCCATTTGGCGGTGGCTGGCATGACCTGCATCAGGCCGGCTGCGCCCACGCCTGATTTGGCGTCCATGATGAAGCGGCTTTCCTGGCGGATCAGGCCGTAGACATAGGCCGGGTCCAGCCCGATGCTTTGCGCGCGCGCCACTACCGCCGCTTTGAATGGCATGGGAAAGCGCTGCTCAAAATCCATCACGCCCTTGGTGCGCTCGCTGGTGTTGATGCAGCGGTCCCACACCTCGGCGTGGCAGGCCAGGTCGGCTGCGGCCAGCAAGCCGCGGTCGTCCAGGCCACCCTTGGTATGCAGATTGGTGCTGTAGTTCCACTCGCGCACGCCTTCTGCGCGCAGCCCGATGCGAATGGCGTACAGGGCGCGCTGCAGGCCGGGGTTTTGGCGGGCGGTGTCTTTTTCGTCGGCTGTCGGCGCACTCGGGCGCGGTGGCACCGCGCTGCGCTGGCCGAGTTCGTCCAGCGCCAGTTGCTCGTAAAAGCCACGCACGCCCGCAATGCCTTGCAGGTCGGCCAGCGCCTGGTTGCGCACAGCCTCGGTGCCGCGCTGCGCCAACACGGCACGCGCATGCCAGTACACCCACACCGGCTCGGTGCGCAGCGTGTGCTGCAACGAGGCAATCGCTTGCTGCACCTGGGCCCATTGGCCCGCGCGCAGCGCGGCGCGCGCAGCCCACACCACGTGGTCTTCGTGCATCTGATCAAAGCGGCCCTTGGCGTAAAAACCCAAGGCCGTAGCCTCGCCTTTTTGCGCCGCACGTTTGCCGATCACACCCCAGATCCAGCTGCGTTCTTCGGCGGTGAGCTGGGCGCGCCAGCGCAGTTTTTCTACTTCGATGGCCGCGTCCTGTGGCTCCAAATAGGCCTGGCGGATCAGCGCCAGCGCCACAAACTCGCGGGTTTGGGGCCGCAGCGCGGTGAGCTTGTCGCCCAGGTATTTGCCGGGGTTGAGGTAAATGGCGTTGACGGTTTTGACCCATTTCTCGTTCAGGGCGCCCACGGCCTGGGTGGCCACGCGCAGGCGGTCGTTTTCCATGCCAAGGCGGGCGCGCACCCAAGCCACCTGGGGCTGCAGCTTTTTGGCCTTGATCAGTTCCTCGGCCACGCCGGCGCAGGCTTCTTCGGCATCGCGCTGGGTCAGCCACAGGTCTTGCACTTGCCGGGACACATCGGCGCCGCTGGTGGCCCAGTCGCTCCACAGGCCGTAGCACTGGATGGCGCGGTCGTCGCCCATGCGGTACTGGGCAAACTGCTGCCGAAAAGTGGGCCATTCGTGGTTGCGTCCGAGCTGCAGCAGCCAGTCCGCGCGCAGTCGGTCCTCTTGGTAGCTGCCAGCGTAGCGGGCCAAAAAGGCCTCAATCTCCGTCTTGGGTGCCTGGTCCAGCCGCAAGCTCAGTTCCCAGTACGCGGCCCAGGGTTCCAGGGTCGAGCCTTTGGCGGCGGGTAGCAGGCTGGAGAGGCGTTTTTGGTCGTGTTGTTTGTAGGCTTGGGCCATGTCGAGCACGGCCTCGTCGCTGCGAGGGGTGTCTTGTGTCTGGGCACTGGCGGAGCCCGCAGCCAGGCATGACACCATGCTGTAGGCCAAAGCTGCCAAAATGGTTCGGTATAACTGCATAGGCTGATTATGGACAAACCACAGGACGAACGGGCCAAGGACAAACAGGCCTTGCGCAAGCACTTGCTGCAGCAGCGCCACGCGCTGCCCGACCGCCTGCACCGCGCCGAACTGCTGCTGCGCGTCATGCGCATCTGGCTGGTGGGCCGCACCGACACCACCATTGGCGCCTATTGGCCGATCAAGGGCGAATTTGACCCGCTGCCCGCGCTGCACCGCTGGAAAGAGGACGGCGAACTCAGCGACGCCCCCCAGCGCCGGCGCATTGCGCTGCCGGTGATCAACAAGCTGCACAAAACCATGACTTTTCATAGCTGGTACCCCGGCTGCCCTATGGAAGACGACGCCTACGGCATCCCCAAACCCAAAGACACCGAGCTGGTGGCGCCCAGCCTGCTGTTTGTGCCCTGCGTGGGCTACAGCGCCGGGGGCTACCGTCTGGGTTACGGTGGCGGCTTTTACGACCGCATGCTGGCGAGCCTGCAGCCCAAGCCGTTTACCGTGGGGCTGGCCTTTGGTGTCAGTTATGTGCCCGATTTCGAGCCCGAGGCGCACGACGTGCCGCTGGACGCGGTGCTCACCGATTTTGGTGTGGCCTGGCCGGTGGAGCCGTCGGTGCGCGCGCCGCGCTAAATCCCGGTTTTCTCGGGCGAAGGACACTTTAGGGCGTTTGCGCCATCAAGGCCCGCACATCGCCCGCGTAGCCTTGCAGCGCGCTCACCATGTTTTTGCGCTGCTGCGCTGTGGCACTGCGGTGCAGTTCGGCGATGGCCTCGCAGGTCTGGGCGACCGCCTGGTCTCGGTACGCGCGGTAGCTTGCATCGGGTGAGTGGAAGTAGCCTTTGGCCAGCACCGACAAGGCGGACTGGGCGGTGCTGGCGTCCGTCTGGCGCAGTTTGGCCAGGGTTTGCAGAATGTCTTGCTGGCGGCGCAGGATTTCTCGGTAATACAGGGTCTCGTCTTTGCTTGCGTTGTCCATGGTGATGTGCAATTGCCGCACTTGGGCCGGATTGAGCGTGCCGTAAAAGTCTTCCAGGCGTTCGCGGATTTTTTGGATGCGCTGAGGTATGCCATCCCTGTCGGTGGTGAGCCATTCCTCGCGCCATTTGCGGTTGTTTTTTTCATAAGTCGCCGCCATGGTTTTGAGCTGGCTGGGCTGCAGCGTGGGCGCTACGGCGGCGGCGGTGGGAAGGGAGCGCTCCACCAGTGCTTCCATGCGCTGCACGCTGCGGGCATAGACGGCGCAAATTTGCCCAGCGCTGGGTTGGGGCTGGCTGGCCAGGGCTTGCGCGTTTTGCAGCAATTCAGCCACCACGGGCAGTTCTTCTTGCCGGTGCCAGCGGGCCAAGTCCGCCAGGTCGGTGCGCACGCGCTGGCTTTGCGCCTTGTCAAAATCGGCAAAGCCGTCGAGCCACCAATGCATGAGTTCGGGCGCGTTGTTGTAGCTCAGGCGCAACGCCGAACAGCCGCCCAAGCCCAGCAAGGCGCCCAAAAGCAGGGCGCCAGACAGGGCGCGGATAATGGCGCGCAACCGCCATACGCCTACCGCAGGCAGGTAATTTTGAAGAAAAGGCATGCCCGTGAGTCTATTTCAGCCCCTTGATGCAAGCGCGTCTCGCCCGTCCCAAACCACAGCGGTGGATGTGGTCATCATGGCCGCGGGCAAGGGCACGCGCATGAAAAGCCGCCTGCCCAAGGTGCTGCAGCGTCTGGCCCATGTGCCGCTGGTGCAGCACGTGCTGGCCACTGCGCAGCAGTTGCAGGCGCGCTCGGCGGTGGTGATCACCGGCCATGGCGCCGACCAGGTGGAAGCGGCGCTGGCGGGCCAAGGCGGCGAACTGGCACTGAAGTTTGTACGCCAAGAGCCCCAGCTTGGCACCGGCCACGCGGTGCAGCAGGCGCTGCCCGCGCTGGGCGACGACGGCGTGGTGGTGGTGCTCTCCGGCGACGTGCCGCTGACCCAGGCCGACACGCTGCAGGCGCTGATTGCGCTGTGCGCGGGCCAGCATCTGGCGCTCTTGACCATTGACCTGCCCGACCCCACGGGCTATGGGCGCGTGGTGCGCGCGGGCGACGCGGTGCAGGCCATCGTGGAGCACAAAGACGCCAGCGCCGCGCAGCGCGCGATTACCGAGATTTACAGCGGCATCATGGCCGTGCCCGCTGCGCTGCTCAAGCGCTGGCTGGCGCGCTTGGACAACCACAACGCCCAGGGCGAGTACTACCTGACCGACATTGTGAAATTTGCCGCCCAGGACGGCGTGCCCGTGCTGGCGCAGAAAACGCTGGATGCGGTGCAAGTGGCCGGCATCAACAGCCCGGTGCAATTGGCCGAGCTGGAGCGCAGCTTTCAGCAGCGCCAAGCGCTGGCGCTGATGGAAGCCGGTGTGCGCCTGGCCGACCCGGCGCGCCTGGATGTGCGCGGCCGCCTGCAGT
>CANFNE010000196.1 GCA_947448105.1 Burkholderiales bacterium | reverse complement strand
TGTCGTCGTCAATCTGGAACGGGGGCGTGACTGAAGGGTTGAGCACGATGAGTTCGTGACACAGCACTTCAATCTTGCCGCTTTTGAGGTTGTCGTTGACCGTGCCTTCGGGGCGCGCACGCACCAGACCATTGATCTGCACGCAAAACTCGTTGCGCAGGCCTTCGGCCGTCTTGAACATTTCGGCGCGGTCCGGGTCGCAGACCACTTGGACATAGCCTTCGCGGTCGCGCAGGTCCACAAAAATCACGCCGCCATGGTCACGGCGGCGGTTAACCCAGCCGCACAGGGAAACGGTTTGGCCCAACAGGGCATCGGTCACAAGACCGCAATAGTGGGAGCGCATGGCCATAGCGTGCTTTCAGTGCCCAAGCGGGCAATCAGGGGGTAAAAATCAGGATTTCGGGGCGACGCCCGCTGCGGGCGCGGGATGCGCCGTGGGCGAGACCGATCCCATGGAAATAACGTAGGTCAGCGCCTCATCGACGCTCATCTGGAGTTCAATCACCTCGGTGCGCGGCAACAGCAAAAAGTAGCCGCCGGTCGGGTTGGGCGTGGTGGGGACGTAGACGCTGATGAAGTCGCCGGGCAAATGCCGGGCCACTTCGCCGTCGGGCACGCCGGTCTGAAAAGCAATTGTCCAGCTGCCAGGACGCGGAAACTGCACCAGCAAGGCGGTACGAAAGGCGTTGCCGTTGCTGGAAAACAAGGTGTCCGACACCTTTTTCACGCTGTTGTAAATCGACTTGACGACCGGAATGTGGGTAAACAATCGGTTCCATTGCTTGAGCCACCAGCGGCCCGCCACATTGGACACCAGCGCGCCAGTGACCAGCATAAAGCCCAGCACCAACACCACGCCCAGACCTGGAATATGGTGCAGGCGCTCCAGGGAAGCCCCGGTGGCGTCGGAGGTGACGGCGGCCAGCGCCGACAAAAAACTGCCGAACAAACCGTCAAGCACGCTGGTCATCCACAGCAAAACCCAGATGGTGATGGCCAGCGGCAGCCAGACCATCAGGCCGGTAAGCAGGTATTTTTTCAAGGGCACGGTACTCTTGTCCGGAGGCGTTAAAGCGTTCAAGTCGCCGCCGGCGCCGAAGTGGGGCCGCTGGCTGCGGGCGTACTGGAGGCGGCTGGGGCCGCTGCTGCGGCCGGCGCAGCAGCGGGGGCCGGCACCGCAGCCTCGGAAGAGACAGATTCAGCGGTGCCGCCCGTCACAGGGGGCACTGCGGTCGCGGGGGCGTTTTTGTCTCCCCGGAAATCGGTCACATACCATCCTGAACCCTTGAGCTGGAAGCCCGCGGCCGTGACCTGTTTTTTGAATTCGGCTTTGCCGCAGCTCGGGCAGTCGGTGAGCGTGTCGTCGGACATCTTTTGGAGCACGTCCTTGGCAAAGCCGCAGGCGTCGCACTTGTAGGCGTAAATCGGCATGGCGTGGTGGCCTCTAACAGTCGGGTGGCAAAGCCTTTGATTATAGGTTGCCGACTATCACAAATGCAGCCGCCAGACCAGCTGCATGCCCAGCGCGCCCAGGGCAAAACCGCCCAGGGTGTAGACCAAAGCCTGCATCAGACGGTGGGTGCGCTTTTGCTCGCGCACCATTTGTTCAAGCAGTTGGTGGGTCTTGGGGTCGGCGGGACCGCCCCGCAAATAGGTTTGCAGCAGCAGCGGCAGGTCGGGCAATATCTTGGCGTAGCGCGGCGCCTGGGCCTTGAGTTCGTCCCACAGGCGCTGCGGGCCGACTTGTTTGAGCATCCACTGCTCCAAAAACGGCTTGGCCGTGGCCCACAAGTCGAGCTCGGGGTCCAGGTCGCGCCCCAGACCTTCGACATTGAGCAGGGTTTTTTGCAACAGCACCAGTTGTGGCTGGATCTCGACCTGAAAGCGCCGCGAGGTCTGAAACAGGCGCATGAGCACCAGCCCGAGCGAGATTTCCTTGAGGGGCCGGTCAAAGTAGGGCTCGCACACGGCGCGCACTGCCGCCTCCAACTCATCGACCCGGGTGGCTGCGGGCACCCAGCCCGACTCGATGTGCAACTCGGCCACGCGCTTGTAGTCGCGCCGGAAAAACGCGACAAAATTTTGCGCCAAATACTCCTTGTCCACCTCGGTGAGCGTGCCCACAATGCCAAAGTCCAGCGAGATGTAGCGGCCAAAGGTTTGCGGCGCCAGGCTCACCTGGATATTGCCCGGGTGCATGTCGGCATGGAAAAAACCATCGCGAAACACCTGGGTAAAAAACAGCACCACGCCGTCGCGCGCCAGTTTCTGGATGTCCACGCCCGCCTCGCGCAGGCGGTCCACCTGGCTGATGGGAACGCCGTGCATGCGCTCCATCACCAGCACGTTGGTAGTGCAATGGTCCCAAAGCATTTCCGGGATCAACACCAAGTCCAAGCCCTCCATATTGCGGCGCAACTGGGCGGCGCTGGAGGCCTCACGCACCAAATCGAGCTCGTCATGCAGGTATTTGTCAAATTCGGCCACCACTTCGCGCGGCTTGAGGCGCCGACCGTCGGCAGAGAGGCTGCCCACGATGTCGGCCATCAGGTGCATCAAGCCCAGGTCTTTGTCGATGGCCCCGAGCATGCCCGGGCGCAGCACCTTGACCGCCACCTCGCGCTCGCGCCCGGTGCGGTCGCGCAGCACCGCAAAGTGCACCTGCGCAATCGAAGCGCTGGCCACGGGCGTGTGTTCAAACGACACAAAAAGTTCGTTCAGCGGCTTGCCCAAGGCCTCCTCGATGGCGGCCACGGCCACGTCGGACGGAAACGGCGGCACGCGGTCTTGCAGCTTGGCCAACTCCAGCGCAATGTCAGGGGCGAGCAGGTCGCGCCGGGTGGACAAGACCTGCCCGAGCTTGACAAAAATAGGCCCTAAGTCTTCGAGCGCCTGGCGCAGCCGCTCGCCGCGTGGCGCATCGAGTTGGCGACCCAGGGCCAGCAAGCGCCCCAGGCGCTGCAAGCCCGGTTGCGGCAGGCTTTGCAGCAAAAGCACATCAAGACCGTAGCGCAGCACCACCCGCAAGATGGCCCAGCCGCGCAAGACGCGGCTCATGGCGCGCTTTCGGTGGCGGGTGTAGCAGCCGATGGTGTGGGGCTGAACGCCGATGGAGTCCTGCGGCCCTGTGCTGCAAATTCCTGCAATGCTTGGGCTATTCTGCGGCCATTGGATACCAGCATATGCGCCGGCACGTCCCCCACCATGCGGGCCAGATCGGCCTCCAGGTCCCAGCGCACGTGGTCGGTAAGCCAGTTCACGTCGGCGGCCAGCTGCACATCGCCTTCGACGCGCACCGCCGGTTTGCCGCCCTGCACCAAACCTTGCACCAGCGCCAGTGGCGAGGGCTCGGTCAGCGTGAGGACCAGGTCCGACAGGCCACTGCCCGGGGCCAAGTCCAACAGACCGGCGGGTGTGATCAGCACCTTAAAGCTCAGGGTTTGCCATTGCACCAGCACCGTGCAGCCTTTTTGTCGCGCCAAGCGGTCAGTAGCCTGGCTCTCTTGCATCAGCACATGGTTGACCAGCAAGACCACGCGGCGCTGCGTTTCTTCAACCGCCCAATCAGGCGGAGTAAACGGGAGCTTGAAGTCTTGCAAAAAGCCTTCAAGCATAGAAAAAGGGGACTGTGTTGCCATAGTCCCCCATTATTCCCGATGTGGCCCGCCGTTCTGCCGCCGCAGCGCAGCGTCCCTGCGGCGGCGGCGCTTATTGCAGCGCTTGCACGCCGGCGACCAGCCAGCCGCCACCGTTCTTGCCTTTGGTCATGTTCCAGACTTCGCGGAACGGGCTGGGCGACGAGGCCGCGTCTTCGCGGATCATGCCGGTGTATTCCACGCTGGCCATGTATTCGTCAGCCAATTCCTCGATGCCCAGGAGTCGCGCTTCGAGGGCCTGCACGTCGGTGTGGTTGGGTTGGGTGCCGGTATGGGACTCACGCTCGCTGAGTTGGGTTTTGATTTCCAGCAACATGCCGTCGGTCATCATGGCGCGCAGGCTGCTGATGTCAGACTTGTCCCAAGCCGCTTGCAAGGTGATGAAGTTGGCTTTGGCGGCCTTGATAAAGCCTTCGGTATCAAAACCCGCTGGCACGCCCCAGGTTTGCGAGCCCAACAGCGCCGAACCGATCATCGAGCCCGAGCCGCCGCCTGCGGGCGCAGCGTCGTAATGCGCTGCGTTTTGCTCCCAAGGGCGGGCCGATGCGTCGTTGCCCACGTTCTCAGGCCGGTAGGGGCGTGATTCCACGCCACCCATCGTGCCTGCGCCTTGGAAGGCGAACGGAGTTTGGGCCGCCTGGCGCCGGCGCATGAAAGCGCCAATGAGCATCATCACGCCAAACGCCAGCAGGGCGAACATCAAAATCTGGCCAAAGCCCTCACCCATGCCCATGGAATGCGCCAACCAGGCCAGGCCCAAGCCCGCAGCCAGGCCACCGAGCATGGCGCCCCAAGGGCGGCGCGGCGCGGCGGGTGCAGCGGCGGGCGCGGGGCGCGCGGCCGCATTGCCCACGCTTTGGGTCGGGGCACTAGGCGCTGCTTCGCGCTGCGTCACATTGCCAGACTGCTTGCCCATGGACTTGCCGCCACCCAGGCGCGCAGCCTCTGCGTTTGCGCCTGCAAAAAGCAAGAACGCCGTCAATACCAAACTCAAAAATTTCATATTTGTTCCTCAAAAACTACCGTATCCAACTGCCAGCAAGAGCCTTAGCGCTGTGGCCCATGTGCCGTCCTGCACGCGCTTGCGGCCTCGCTAGCACTTGATTCCAACATGCAAGGCAGCAATGCCGCCGGTGAGGTTGTGGTAATCCACATGGCCGAAACCACCTTTGTGCATCAGGGCCTTTAGCTCTTTTTGCCCGGGATGCATGCGAATCGACTCGGCCAGGTAGCGGTAACTGGCGTCGTCA
>CANFNE010000195.1 GCA_947448105.1 Burkholderiales bacterium | reverse complement strand
GGCGACGCCAACCAGCGCACCACCGCGCTGCAAACCGGCACCGTGGACATCATCAACCGCGTCAGCCCCAAGACTGCTGCTTTGCTGGCCAAAAACCCCGCAGTCAAAGTGTCGCGTACACCCGGCATGGGCAACCGTTTCTGCTTCGTGGCCCATACCGACAAGTCGCCTTTCAGCAACCGCGACGTGATGCTTGCCATGAAGTTTGGTATCGACCGCCAAAAAATCGTGGACAACGTCTACAGCGGCTACGCATCCATCGGTAACGACAACTGCGTCGGACCGAAGATGAAGTTCTATGACGCCAAGCAACCCATGAACCGCTTTGACCCAGAAAAAGCCAAGTTCCACATGAAAAAATCGGGCCACACCGGCGCGATCGAGTTGCAAGTGTCTGAAGGCGCATTCTCCGGCGCCACCGACGCAGGCCAAATCTTCCAAGAATCGCTGTCCAAGGCCGGTATCAACCTGGACTTGAAGCGCGTCTCTGGTGACGGCTACTGGGACAACGTCTGGCTCAAGCAGCCTTTCTGCGCGGTGTACTGGGGCAACCGTCCCACCATCGACAACCAGCTCACCTCGACTTTCTACGGCGGCAAGGGCAACCCCTGGAACGACAGCCATTTCGAAAACGCCGATTTCAGCAAGACGCTGGAAGCCGCGCGTGTCGAAATCGACCAGAAAAAGCGCCAGGAAATGTATTCGCACTGCCAGGAACTCGTTTCGCAAAACGCCGGCATGATCAACTACGCAGTGCAGGATTACCTGGATGCGCACAGCACCAAGCTGCAAGGCCTGACGCCTTCGGGCCGCTACGACATGGGTGACGACCGCATCCCTGAAAAAGGATGGTTCGCCTAAAGCAGTACGGGCGCCGGTCTGGCAACAGCCGGCGTCGCATTGCTGTAACTAAAGAGGGGTTGGGTTTGCGCCCGACCCCTTTTTTTGCTCTATATTTTGTTACCCTTGCGTGTAGCAAGTTTGCATGGGCGTCCGGCATCGGGCGCAATTTTTTCATTCAACATGGCACTTCATGGCAAAGCTGATTGTTAACCGACTGCTATTGGGCATCCTGACCCTGTTTGCGGTGTCGGTGCTGATTTTTGTCTGCACCCAAATTCTTCCAGGCGACGTCGCCTCTGCCGTGTTGGGCCAAGGTGCCACACCTGAGGCACTGGTTGTGTTTCGCCGTGAACTCGGCTTGGACATCCCCGCCCACATCCGTTACTGGAACTGGTTGGTCGGCGCGCTGCACGGCGACTTGGGCGTGGCCCTGACCAACAAGCGCCTCATCATTGCCGACTTGCTGCCCCGCCTGCGCAACACCTTGTTTTTGGCCGGTTATGCCGCCGTGATTGCCATTCCACTGTCGATTGGCCTGGGCGTGTTGTCGGCCATCAACGAGGGCAAATGGTCGGACCGGTTGGCCAATGTGGTGACCTTGATCGCCATTTCCTTGCCCGAGTTCTTTATCGCCTACCTGTTGATCATCTTTTTCGCGGTGAACGTGCAGTGGTTCCCTTCGCTGGCGATGGTGTCCAACGGCATGGGTTTGAGCGAACGTATTTACCAGACTACGCTGCCCGCGCTCACGCTCACGCTGCTGGTGGCGGCCCACATGCTGCGCATGACGCGCAGCTCGGTGCTCTCGGTCATGTCCACACCTTATATTGAGATGGCCTTTTTGAAAGGCGCGCCCCGCCGTCGCGTGATCGTGCGCCACGCGCTGCCCAATGCGGCAGCGCCCATCATTACGGTCATCGCTCTGAACATGGCCTATCTGGTGGTGGGCGTGGTGGTGATTGAGGCGGTGTTTGTCTACCCTGGTCTGGGCCAGTACATGGTGGACGCGGTGTCCAAGCGCGACGTGCCGGTGATCCAGGCCTGTGGCCTGACCTTTGCGACCGTTTTTGTGATGCTCAATACGCTGGCCGATATCCTGGTGATTCTGGTCAATCCGCGTCTGCGCCATCAGCGCTAAGACCTCTTTCGATACAGACACACCATGAAACTCTTTGGACACAAGCTAACCGCCTCTGCCGCTTTTGGCCTGGCTGTTGTTGGCATATTTATTCTTGTATCCGTGTTTACGCCCTGGATTGCGCCGTATTCCGAGTCGGCCAATGTGGGCGGCACCTGGGACGAGCCCTCGGCCAAAATGCTTTTTGGCGCCGACCAAATCGGCCGCGACATGCTGACCCGCATGATGTACGGCAGCCGCATGACGATTGGCGTGGCGCTGGCCATTACCACCTTGTCCTTTCTCATCGGCATCCTGACCGGGCTGGTGAGCGCGGTGGTGGGCGGCTGGGTGGACGTGTTTTTTACCCGTTTGGTGGACGTGATGCTGTCCATCCCCAGCCTGATTTTTGCGCTCATTATTTTGGGCGTGTTTGGTTCAAGCATTCCGGTGCTGATCATGACGATTGCGGTGCTCGATTCGACCCGGGTATTTCGACTGTCGCGCGCCCTGGGCATGAACCTCACGGTCATGGAGTATGTCGAGGCCGCCCGCTTGCGTGGCGAAGGCCTGTGGTGGGTGATTACGCGTGAGATCTTGCCCAACGCCTGGGCGCCGCTGGTGTCCGAGTTTGGCCTGCGTTTTTGCTTTAACTTCTTGTTTATTGCCGGTCTGTCGTTCTTGGGCCTGGGCATTCAGCCGCCTTACGCCGACTTGGGCGGCATGGTGCGCGAGAACGCGGCGGCCATCAACTTCGGCATGATGGCGCCGATTTACCCCGCTACCGCTATTGCGCTGCTGACCGTGTCGGTCAATCTGGTGGTGGACTGGATGTTGTCCATCGACGCGCGTCCCTCTGGCGCGCAAGCCGAACTCTAAGAAAGACAGCGGCCATGGAAGAACCATTCATCCTGAATATCAAGGGCCTGCGCCTGGAAAGCGTTGCGGGCAACGTGATTGTCGACAACGTCGACCTGCAACTGCGCAAGGGCGAAGTGCTGGGCCTGATCGGCGAAAGCGGTGCGGGCAAGTCCACCATCGGCCTCTCCAGCATGGTGTACGCCCGCGCGGGCTTGCACATTGCTGGAGGCGAAGTGGTTTTGGGCGGCGTCAATATCCGCGCCCTGGACACCGAAGGCCGGCGCCAGATGCGTGGTAAACGCATCGCCTATATTGCCCAGTCGGCCGCTGCGGCCTTTAACCCCGCGCACAGCCTGATGGACCAGGTCTGTGAAGCCCCGGTGTTGCACAAACTCATGACCCGGCCCGAGGCCGAAGTCTGGGCTTGCGAACTGTTTACCGCACTCGACCTGCCCGACCCGCAAAACTTCGGCAAGCGCTACCCGCACCAGGTCTCGGGCGGGCAACTGCAGCGCGCCATGGCGGCCATGGCCATGTCCTGCCGGCCCGACGTGCTGGTGCTCGATGAGCCCACCACGGCGCTGGACGTGACCACGCAGATTGAGGTGCTGATTCTGCTCAAATCGCTGATTCGCCAGTACCACACGGCGGCGCTGTACATCACCCACGACCTGGCGGTGGTAGCCCAGGTGGCCGACCGCATCAAGGTGCTGCGCCACGGCAAAGAGGTGGAAGAAGGCCTCACGCCCCAGATACTGCACCACGCCAACCAAGACTACACCGCCCGCCTCGTGGCCGTGCGCGGCGCTGCAGCCAGCGAGCGCGCCGTGGCCGCCACGGTTCAGAGTGAGACCGTGCTGTCCATCCAAGACTGCCACGCCTACTATGGCGACTTCCATGTGGTGCGCGGCGTGTCGCTGGATGTCAAACGCGGCGAAACCGTGGCGGTGGTGGGCGAATCGGGTTCGGGCAAATCGACGCTGGCGCGCATCATCACCGGCCTGCTTATGCCGCGCAGTGGCGAAATTCTGTTCCAGAACAAGGCGCTGCCCCCGGCACTGAACGCCCGCAGCAAAGAGCTCAAGCGCACCATCCAGCTCGTCTACCAGATTCCAGATGTCGCCATCAACCCGCGCCAAAGCCTGCTTGACATCATCGGCCGCCCTGTGGAGTTTTACTTTGGTGCCGGCCGCGCCGAAGTGCTGGCGCGCGCCAAAGCGTTGATGGCTTTGGTGGAATTACCCGAAGACTTTTTGCAGCGCCGCCCCGGCCAGCTCTCAGGCGGCCAAAAGCAGCGCGTCTGCATTGCCCGCGCCTTGGCGGCCAAGCCCGACCTCATCATCCTGGACGAACCCACCTCGGCACTCGATCCGCTGGTAGCCGAAGAAATTTTGACGCTGTTGCGCAAGTTGCAACGCGAGTTGGGTTTGTCCTATGTGCTGATCACGCACGACCTGGACGTGGTGCACCGCATTGCGCACCGTACGGCCGTGATGCTGCAAGGCCAGTTTGTCGCCTTTGACGAGACCGACAAAATTTTTGACCACCCCGAGCATCCCTACACCCAAAAGCTGATCACCGCCGTGCCTGAGATGCGCGTGGATTGGCTTGACGAGGTGATGGCGAAGCGGCAGCCCGCTACAGCTTAAAACGCAGAGTACCAGCCAGCGGACGGGCGCCGTTGGCTGGTTCTGGAGCGGGTGTTGCGCGTGGCTGGTGGCTGGTTTCCGGCGGTTGGCTATAGCGGCTCAGGCCAGTACGCAAAAATGCAGATCCACCGGATGGTTGGCGTTGACCGCAATGATGTCTTGCGGGCAGGCCGACATCACAAAAATGCAGTCCATCTCTGCCACAAATTCCACGTAATCTCCCGCTTTTGACACCGGCGCCAGCCACTCAATATGATGGTCGGCGTGCACCGGAATATTCATCCACAGGTTCAAGGGGCAGGGCACTTCGGCAGTGCGCAGGCCAATGGCCTGCAGCGCCAAGCGCAGGTTGTCCGCGCAGTTGTCGTGGTACTCACTTACGCCCAGGCCGCGGTAGCGGGCCAGGTCGCAGGCGGCAATCAAGGTGTCGTGCACGCCTTG
>CANFNE010000194.1 GCA_947448105.1 Burkholderiales bacterium | reverse complement strand
CGGCCAATCATGTCGCCCAAGCGGCCAAACACCAAGGCGCCGAAGGGGCGCACGATGAAACCGGCGGCAAATGCCAGCAGCGCAAAAATAAAGGCCGAGCCTTCGTCCAGACCGCTGAAAAACTGCTTGGCAATAATGGCTGCCAAAGAACCGTACAGATAAAAGTCGTACCACTCAAAAACGGTGCCGAGTGAGGAAGCGAAGATAACTTTCTTCTCTTCCGCAGACATCGGGCGTGGGGCTGCTGTTGCCATAAGTTTGTGTCTCCTAATGAAATGTCCAACAACAGGTTTGTTGGCTGGAGCGCACTATTGTTGCGACTGCTGACGGTACTCTGACATTCGCAGCACGCTCACTTTCCGAGTTCTGAACCGGAACTTACAGCACCCGTGTTAACCCTTGGAACTATTTTCGTCATGCGAAAAATGCGGGGTTTAGAAGTGCTTTTCCACGGCCCTTACCGCATTTTTTGGGAAGACTGTGTCGAACATTTATTCAAAATATTTCGATGCTTTTGCAACTTTGGGCGTCATTTCCCAAAATGCTGCATGGCGATGGGCGGGGAATGCCCGTGGCCACGCCGGCTGTGGCTAATCCCGCACAGCGGCCATCAGCCCGGCGAAGCCGATGAAAACGCCGCCGGTGAGCCGGTTGAACATGCGCATCACCGGAGCGCGCTGCAAGTACTGCGACAACTTGTGGCCGCTGAACGCGTAGACAAAGTACCAAGACACCTCGATCACGGTGAAGGTCGCCAGCAAAATCGCAAATTGCGGCAGGGGCGCGCTGTCGGCGTGGATGAACTGTGGAAAAAAGGCGGCGGCAAACAGCATGGCCTTGGGGTTGCTGGCCGCGACCATGGCGCCCTGGCGGTACAGCGCCCGGGCACTGTGGCTGGCCGCAGACGGCGCTTGCGGATCGGACACCGCCTCTTGCACCGGTGCGCGCCAGCACAAGACGCCAAGGTAAGCCAAATAGGCCGCCCCCGCCAGGCGCAAGACATCAAAGACCGCCGGAAAAGCATGCAGCAAGGCGCCCAGGCCAGCGGCAGAAATGCTCATCATCACCAGCAGCGAACTCATGCAACCAGCCATGGTGGCAACGGCTGCACGCACACCAAAACGCGCGCTGCTGCTCATCACCAGCAGCATATTGGGGCCGGGCGTGGCCGACACCACAAAGGTCATGCCGAAAAACAGCACCCAGGTATTGAAATTCATAAGGGGAGGCTTCCTCGGCTACTGCGACTTACGCCTTGCGGCTTGGGATGCCTGAAGGCAGTTGCGCTGCATTGTCCCAATCCGCACCGCTAAACCAGGCGCCACCGGCCACGCAATCGCGCAACATGGGCAGCGCGTCCGAGCCCCACAAGACCTTGCCGTCAACGGCGTAACTTGGCACGCCAAAGACGCCCTGGGCAATAGCGTCTTCCGTGTGGGCCTTGAGTTGGTCGCGCACTTCGTCGCTGTTGGGGTCGCGCGCGGGCGCCAAAGCAGTAGTCAGGGCTTGCAGGCGCTGGGCGTCGGCCGCGTCCAGTCCACCTTCCCACACATGGCGGAACAGGGTTTCGCACACGTAGCGGTTGGGATTGCCTTGCGGATCGCTGGCCACGGCCAGGCGCAGCAATCCCAGCGGGTTAAAGGGATGGGCCGCGGGCAAATCCAGCCGCACGCCTTGGGCCTGGGCCAGCCACTGCGATTGGCGGTACACCCATTCGCGCTTCATAGGCACCTCGGCCGGGCCCATTTGCTGCTTGGCCTTGAGCAGCCCGCCCAGAAACACCGGTTGGTAACGCACGCCGTAGCTCAGGCCCTCTAAAGCCTGGGGCAGGGCCTTGAAGGCCAGGTAGGCGTAGGGCGAGAGAAAGTCCAGGAAAAAGGTAATTTGCTTCATTTCAAAAACTCCAGTCGTTCGCCAATGCGCTGCCACACCGCGTGTTTGTCTTGGTTGGTGTTGGTGGACCAGGCGCCGATTTCCTCGATGCTGCGCAGGCAGCCTATGCACCAGCCGGTTTGCGCGTCCATCTGGCAGACCGAAATACAGGGAGACGGCGGCGCATAGGGCGCAGCCAGCGCGTCGGGCAGGCGCGCGCTCAGCAAACGCAGGTACTGGGTCGCCGGGTCGGGCTTGGCCCGGCGCTGGGGGCGCTCGGCGCGGGGCGTCGTGTACGGGATGGAATCAGAGGGCATTGCGGCGGTTCAAGAGGGCGGTGGCAGCGCGCGAGTTTGGCACACGCTGCAAATAGGCGCTAATGAAGGCGCTGGCGTCGAGCAGCCGCTCCAGGTCAATGCCGGTGTCAATGCCCATGCCGTGCAGCATGAACACCACGTCTTCGGTGGCCACGTTGCCGGTGGCGCCCTTGGCATACGGGCAGCCCCCCAGACCTGCCACGGAAGTGTCAAAGCTGGAAATACCCAACTCCAGCGCGGCCAGGGTGTTGGCCAGCGCCTGGCCGTAGGTGTCATGAAAGTGGCCCGACACCGCCTCAAGGGAATAGTGGCGCAGCGCGGCTTCCAGCGCTGAGCGCACCTTGCGCGGCGTGCCCACGCCAATGGTGTCGGCCACGCCGATGTGCTGCACGCCCATCTCGCGCATCAGGCGCGCCACCAGGCCCACGCGCTCGGGCGCAATCTCCCCCTCATACGGGCACCCCAAAGCACACGATATGGCACCGCGCACCGCCACGCCTTGCGCCAGCGCAGCGGCCACCACCGGACGAAAGCGCTCCATGCTCTCGCTGATGCTGCAGTTGATGTTCTTTTGGCTAAACGCCTCGCTGGCCGCACCAAACACCACGATCTCGTCGGGCTGGCTGGCCAGGGCCGCCTCCAACCCCTGCATATTGGGCGTCAGCACCGAATAGCGCACGCCCGGTTTGCGCGCAATACCGGCCATCACTTGCGCGTTGTCCGCCATTTGCGGCACCCACTTGGGGCTCACGAAGCTGGTGACTTCAATTTGTGTGAAGCCCGCTTCTTGCAGGCGCTGCACCAGTTCGACCTTGATGGCGGCGGGCACCGGCTGCTTTTCGTTTTGCAGGCCGTCGCGCGGGCCGACTTCGAGGATGTTGACGTGGGAGGGAATGGACATGGGGCAACCTCAAAGTAAACGGTGACGCGAACAAAAAAAGCAAGGGGCAGCAGCAAGGCCGTGGCCGTAGCGCGCGATCAATACCCGCGCACCAAATCCACCACCCCGGCCACCGGCTCACCCCGCTCCAGCGCCTGGATTTTGCCCACGATTTGCGCAACGCTTTCGCTGCGCAACGTGCGCGCCGAGGTGTGCGGCGTCACGGTAATGTGCGGGTGCGTCCAAAACGGGTGGCCTGCGGGCAGGGGCTCGGTGCGGAACACGTCGAGCATGGCGCCAGCCATCTGGCCCGTCTCCAGCAGCGCCAGCAGGTCTTCTTCGACCAAATGGCGACCTCGTGCGACGTTGATCAGGTAGGCGCCGCTGTGCAGTTGCGACAGCGTGCGGCGGTTGAGGATGTTTTCAGTCTCGGGAGTGAGCGGCAGCAAATTGACCAGCACGCGGGTGCCTGCCAAAAACGGGGCCAGCGCCTGCGCGCCGCTAAAGCATTGCACGCCCGCGAATTGCTTGGGGCTGCGGCTCCAGCCCAAGACCGGAAACTCGAACTGCGCCACCGCCTGCGCCACCCGCGCACCCAGCACGCCCAGGCCCAAGATGCCCACCGGAAAATCCGCACGCGCCAGCGGCTTGCGAAACGACCAATTTCCCGCGCGGGTATCGGCCTCGTAGGCGTCGAATTCGCGCGTGTGGCGGATCAGCGCGTGGCACACATATTCGGCCATTTGCACTGACATGCCGGCGTCGTCCAGGCGCACCAGCTTGGTTGTTGGGGGCACTTGCAGCGCCAGCAGCGCATCCACGCCCGCGCCAATATTGAACGCGGCCTTGAGTTGCAGCTGCTGGTCAAAGAGGGCTTGCGGCGGCGCCCAGACCACGGCGTAGTCGGCAGGCGCCGCGCCGCTGTGCCAGAGGCTGACTTCGGCCTGCGGCAGCGCGGCTTGCAGGCCTTGCAGCCAGGGTTCGGGCTTGGTGTCGGTGCAGCAAAAAGTGATGCGCATGGGCGTTGGGTTCAATCTAAAAAGGGCAAGCAGACTCAGGCCGCCACGGCCACCGCCACCGCCAAGCGCAATAGTTCGGCGCCTTCAGCCACCTGGTCGCCCGGGGCGTAAAGCAGTTCTTGGACGGCACCGTCAGCCGGAGCGCTGATGGTGTGCTCCATTTTCATCGCATCCATCACCGCCAGCGGCTGGCCGCGGCGGACCACGTCGCCGGCCTTGACCATGAACGACAGCAATTTGCCCGGCATGGGCGCGGTCAGGCGGCCGGTGTCGGCTTGCGCCACCGCCGCGTGGGCCAGCGCGTCCACCGCCACGATCTGGGTAGCGCCGCGCGCCATGAACACATGGGCGGTTTCGCCCTGGCGGTAGACCTGCAGGCGCTGGCGCTCTTGGCCCCAGGCCATGTCCAAGCTGCCGTCGGCTTGCACGGTGAAGTTCAGCGCAGCACTCACGCCGCCGCATTCGAGTTGCGCGGCGCCGTCGCGCGTTGGACGCAAGGTGGCGGTGTGGGACGCACCGGCAAATTCCAGCGCAAAGTTGCGCACCGGTGCGGCGTGCGACTGCCAGGAGTCGCGTGCGGCCCAGGGGTCTTTCCAGCCCGCGCCTGCGTCGGCTGTTGCGCTCTCAAGACGCAAGGTGTCGGCCACCAAGGCCGCACCGGCCCAGGCCAGGCCCACTTTTTCTTGATCGAACAAAGTGGCGGCTTCGCGCGCAATCAGCGCCGTGTCCAAGCGCGCTTGGGCAAATGCGTCGCTGGTTACCACGTGGCGCAAGAACTGCACATTGGTGCTCAGGCCCACGATATGGGTTTGGGCGAGTGCCGCATCCATGCG
>CANFNE010000193.1 GCA_947448105.1 Burkholderiales bacterium | reverse complement strand
CGTAGAACTTGGGCTTGGACTGGTCTTCGGTCACCCGATAGGCTTCGTGGCCATTCCACAGGGGCTGGGCCCAATGGTCGCGGGCGGCTTGTTCAATGGCGGTGTGTTGGTACTTGTCTTGCATGGGGGGACTTGTTGGGAATCCGGCCCATTTTAGGCGGTGGCCGCAGGCCGCTTACTGGGGCGCCTGGGCCACAAAACCCACCCGGCTCAAGCCCGCGCCGTTGGCCATGGCCATAAATGCCACCACATGGCCGTAGGGCACGGCGCGGTCAGCGCGCAGTTGCACTTCGGTGTCGGGATTTTGGGCCGCAGCAGCGCGCAAGGCCTGTTCCAGCGCAGGGCCCGTCAGCGCCTGGTCGCGCACATACACGGTGCCGTCTTTGTCAATGGCTACTGCCAGCGTGGGCGCGCCGGCCTCGGTCACCGCAGTTGCACTCGCCTTGGGCAAATCCACCTTCACAGCGCTCACCATCAGCGGCGCGGTGATGATAAAAATCACCAGCAGCACCAGCATCACGTCAATCAGCGGCGTCATATTGATGTCGCCCATGGGCGCGCTGCCCGGTGTGCGTTCCATCCGTCCGAATGAGGCCCCCACGTTTGTCGCTTCGCGTACTGCACTGCCCCCCGAGGGGGCCGTCGCACCATGGGGCGGCCCGGCGGTGCTCATTCCTGCGCCAGCAGCAGCGCGCGCAGGTCGCGGGCAAAACCGTCCAGATCAGCCTCAATGCGGCCAATCAGGCGGCCCAAAATGTTGTAGCCCAGCACCGCAGGAATGGCCACAGCCAGGCCAGCGGCGGTCATGATCAGGGCCTCGCCCACGGGGCCGGCGATTTTGTCGATGCTCACCTGGCCCGCGCTGGCAATGGTAACGAGCGCGTGGTAAATGCCCCACACCGTGCCCAGCAAACCCACAAAGGGTGCGACCGAACCCACGGTCGCCAGCAGCACCTGGCCGGCCTGCAGTTTGCGCAGGCTCGCAGCAAGTGCCTCGCGCAACACGCGGGTGAGCTGTGCGCCCAGGTCGCCCTGACCTGCCAGGCTTTGGGCGCTGTGCGTTTGCGTGATTTGTTGCTGTCCGCTTGTCAGCAGAGGCCGCACCAGCGCGCTGCGGTCAAAGGCCTGCAGCGTGTGCAGCGCCTGCGCTATATCCGGCGCCTGCCAAAACGCGGCAATGCTGCGGGCCACGTCCGTCAGGGCGCGGCGCAGCAACCAGGTTTTCCACACGATGACCAACCAACTGCCCACCGACATCAGCAAGAGCAGTAACGCTACCGCGTTGTGCACCGCGTCGCCCTGGAACAAGGCGGCAAGGCCCACCAGGGGGTTCATTTCAGGCCCAACACGTCAAACATGTCAAACAGGCCGCTTTGCTGCCCGGCCAAAAAGCGCACCGCGCGCAAGCTGCCCTGGGCATAGGTGGCGCGGCTGGACGATTTGTGGCTGATCTCGATGCGCTCGCCCGTGCCGGCAAACAGCACCGTGTGGTCGCCCACGATGTCGCCGCCGCGAATGGTGGCAAAGCCGATACTGGACGGATCGCGCTCGCCAGTCACGCCTTCGCGGGCGTACACGGCGCAGTCTTTCAGGTCACGGCCCAGGGCGCTGGCAATCACCTCGCCCATCTTCAAGGCCGTGCCCGAGGGTGCGTCCACCTTGTGGCGGTGGTGTGCTTCGATGATTTCGATGTCGTAGCCGGTGGACAGCGCCTTGGCCGCCATTTCCAGCAACTTGAGGGTGACGTTCACGCCCACGCTCATATTGGGCGCCATCATGATGGGGATGTGTTTGGCGGCCTGGGCGATCTCGGCCTTTTGCGCGTCTGAAAAACCGGTGGTACCAATCACCAGGCCCACGCCCAGCGCGCGGCACACCTGCAAATGCGCCATGGTGCCTTCGGGCCGGGTGAAGTCGATCAGCACCTGGCTGTGCTGCAAGCCCGCGCGCACGTCGGCGGTAATGGCCACACCGGTAGTCTGGCCCGCATAGGCTCCGGCGTCATGGCCGATGGACGGGCTGCTGGCCACGTCGAGCGCACCGGCCAGGGCAAAGGCGTTGTCGGCGCGCACCGCCTCGATGAGCATCTGGCCCATACGGCCGGACGCACCCGCAATGGCCACCGCTATGGGGCCGGTGGTGCCACCGGCGGCTGTTGTTGTCTGAACCATTGGGCCTGCTCCCTCTTTACATCGTTAGATCGTGGTGCCGCCGGGCGGCTTGCACGGGCGCCCCGCGCTTGGGGGCCATGCCCTGTCTTCTTATTTAACTGCTGGCTCCAGCGGTGGATAGGCATTCACGCTGGGTAAAACCGCGGCCGGGGCGCTTGAAACAGCAGGCGCCGGGTATTTGGACAAGGCGGCGGCGCTGGCCTCAAGCGGCTTGGGCGCAGCCAAGTCGTGGGGTTTGCGCAAACTGCCCACAAAATCGGCCTCGCTGGGCAGCGCATCGGCGTCTATACGCTCAAGCTTGTCGTCATTGAAAAACACCGTCACATGGCGCTCCTGGGGCGGCACGCCTTGGCGTTTGAGGGTAAAGGTGTAGTCCCAGCGCTGGGCGTGAAAGGCGCTGACCAAGAGTGGCGTGCCCAGAATCGACTGCACCTGGGCGCGAGGCATGCCTAACTGCAGGGCTGCCAGTTGTTCGCTGGTGACCACATTGCCCTGCACGATATCCATACTGTAAGGCGTGACCACCGTGGGCACCGCCAGGCTGAGCCGGTCCAGGCTGCTGCAGGCCACCAGCGCCATAGCGGCGCCGAACAGGCCAAAAACGGCTTTAACGCGACGAACAAAAATGGAGTGGGTCATGGGGAAAATGGGGCGGTAAGATGGCGGCATTGTAGCCCCGGCCCTCTGAGGCCGCACCGCCATGACCAACATCGACGAACTCAAAAGCACCGGGCTCAAAGCCACGATTCCCCGCCTGAAAATCCTGGAAGTGTTCCAGCGCGGCGGCCAGCGCCACATGTCGGCCGAAGACGTATTTCGGGTGCTCTTGCAAGAACGCGCCGACGTTGGTTTGGCCACCGTCTACCGCGTGTTGTCCCAGTTTGAACAGGCAAGCATCCTCAACCGCAGCCAGTTTGAGGGTGGCAAATCGGTCTATGAACTCAACGGGGGCCAGCACCACGACCACATCGTCTGCCTGGACTGTGGGCAGGTGGAAGAGTTCTACGACCCCGAAATCGAGCTGCGCCAGCAGGCGGTCGCCAAGCTCAAGGGCTTCACCATCACCGACCACGCGCTCAGCTTATATGCGACGTGCAACAAGGCGCAGTGTCCTAATCGCAAGGGGCTGGGAGGGGGCTAGGGGATTACGTCCCTGCGAGGCAGCTGTGCTGCTGCTGGGCTTTGCGCCGCTGTATTCACGCGCCCAAGACCATCAGCCGCAAGCCGGGCAAACCGGCGAAGTCGTCCCGATTGAGCGTCAAGAGCGTATAGCCCTGCTCAATCGCCTGCGCTGCAATCCATAAATCGTTGTAACGAGGCCGGGGTGAACGGCCCGCCAGCTTGACCGCTGCAGCAAGTACGCCAAAGGACGCTGCCGTGTTCTGGGTCAGGCCCAAAGTCGGTCGGGTTTCCACCTGGCGCAAAAAAGCGGTGCGCAAAGCGCGCTCGGTCGGGTCTAGGCAGACGTGCACACCAAAAGCCAACTCCCCCAAGGAAACCACTGAAGTAAACACCGGCTCAGGCCCTGACGCCTTCACCACGGCCTGCCGCTCCAACTGGCCTGATGCCAGACCCACCCAAATGCAACTGTCAAAGATCATGCCCATGGATCGCGCACCCCATCGCCAAACCCGTTCTGGCTGTCTTGAAGCCAGGCACTTGCCTGGATTGAGGTCAGCATGGGCGAGGTCAAACCGGCCAGTGCCTGGGCCGCCGTCATCGTGCGCGGCGAGGGCATGATTTGTGCAATCACCGCCTGGTTGCGCGCAATAAACACGGCCTGCCCTTGGGCCAGCACCTGGTCTAAAACGTCTCGCGTATTTCTCGCCAGCTCCGTGGCACTGATGACTTGCATAGACAATTTTCCGCAATATATGTAACAGTGCGTATTATATGCATAATATCCTAAGCTGCACCTGCATGTAGGAATTACGGCTGTTGGTTCAGGGCTGAACCAACTTAGGCATGAAGTAAGCGATGGATCATGCGCTGGTACTGCGTTTGGTACTTGGCTGCCTCGAACTTGAAGAAAAATCTAAGCTGCTTTTACAAAGCAGCCAGCCTGGCGATTACGCCACCTTCGCGGAGGCCAAACGCAGACGGCGAAGGCATCCCTCCCAAAGACCCCCAACGCGCCAAAGGGAACGCGCACCAGTGCGCACGGGCACATCGCGTAACTACACGCAGCAGCCTCTAATGGTTTTCCTTACTGGAGGAAACGAATTTCCAAATTTCATCAATCCTACGTTGGCGCGGTGCGTGAATTTAGGAGCCGCATCGCGCCTTGCGGACTAACACCTTCAAGAAGGTGGGAATTCTTTGAAATTCAATTTTTTCTGAAATAAACAGCCAAAGAGATTCCGATGTTTTTCTCTGCATTGGCTGCTGTGGCAGCTGCGAGCGCATCTTACGCTCAAGTTTCGATTACCGGCGGCTTGGCCTTCGGATTCATCAAGGACGTTCAGGCCCGCGCTAGCGGCGCAGCCGCTCGTGGCATCGTCAACACTGACGCTTACATTGACATCGCAGCTTCTGAAGATCTCGGCGGCGGAAGCAAAGTGTCTGCAGCATTCGAGTTCAACGCTGACGGTGGTCGTACTGCTACAACTTACGCTGGCGACAAGTCTTTGGTCGTCACTACGCCTTTGGCAACGTACGCACTGGTTAACACCCGTTCCGGTGGAAACCAAGGCGCTGCACTGGTGGCTCCTGTGAATCTGTGGGAAGGTGCATTTGACGTCGGCAACGTGATT
>CANFNE010000192.1 GCA_947448105.1 Burkholderiales bacterium | reverse complement strand
TGCGTCTTGGAAATGATGGGGCAGGCGTCGGGCGCCACGTCCACAATGCCGCCCCACTGGCGGTTCATGCGCACCCGGCGGAAGATGGGGAACAGCTCGCAAATCGCTTGCAGCGTGTGCTCAATCACCGGGAAGGAGCCGCGCTGGCCGTAGCCCACATAGCTGTCAATGCCCGCGCCAATCACCAGGTCGCCCTTGTCGGACTGGCTGGCGTAGGCGTGGATGGCGTTGGACATGACCACGGTGTGCAAAATCGGTTTCATGGGCTCGGACACCAGCGCCTGCAGCGGGTGGCTCTCGAGCGGCAGGCGGATGCCGGCCATGTCGGCAATCACCGTGCTGTGGCCGGCCGCAACCACGCCAATTTTCTTGCTCTTGATCACGCCGCGCGTAGTCTCGATGCCCACCACCTGGTCACCCTCGCGCTGCACGCCGATGACTTCGCAGTTCTGGAGGATGTCCACGCCCAGACGGTCCGCCGCGCGGGCAAAGCCCCAGGCAATCGCGTCGTGGCGCGCCACGCCCGCACGCGGCTGGAAGGACGCACCCATGACGGGGTAGCGCAGGCTGCTGCTGGTGTTCATGATGGGCACCATGGCCTTGATCTCTTCGGGGCTGAGCACCACGCCGTCCACGCCGTTCAGGCGGTTGGCGTTCACGCGGCGGTGGATGTCGCGCATGTCTTGCAGTGAATGGCCCACGTTCATTACGCCGCGCTGGCTGAACATGGTGTTGTAGTTGAGCTCTTGCGACAGGCCTTCCCACAACTGCAGCGCTTTCTCGTACAGGTGCGTGGCGTCGTCCCACAGGTAGTTGGAACGCACGATGGTCGTATTACGAGCCGTGTTGCCGCCGCCCAACCAGCCGCGCTCCACGACCGCAATATTGCGCATGCCGTGTTCTTTGGCCAGGTAATAAGCCGTAGCCAGCCCGTGGCCGCCGCCGCCCACGATGATGGCGTCGTAACTGGCCTTGGGCGCCGGGCTGCGCCACTGCTTTTGCCAGTTCTCGTGGTACGACATGGCATTGCGCGCGAGCGCGAAGATAGAAAAATGGCTCACAGGGATTCTTTCGTCATTGCATCATGTGGGTGAAGGGGAGATTTTGCCGGGTTTCGCCCCGGCGGCCGACTCACTTTTTTTTGCTTCGCCAAAGAAAAGTAAGCAAAAGAAAGGCGAGCCGGCGACCGTGGCCCTGCGGGCTGCCCTGCGCTACGCGCGCCGCTCGGGGTCTGGCGCAAACTCGCTACGCTCAAACATGCGCCCGCCCTGATCCGAGCGCCGCTGCGTTGCTCAGCACGATCGAACGGCAAGAAACCGCTGCGTCCTCGTTCGCTAGCGCGAACATCGTGCGCAGCTACAGCGGTGTCGCGCCCGTCGGCGCTCCCACCCTGCAGCCATTGACTACGACCGCCCCGCAAACCAATGCGGGCAAACAAACCAGCACCGCAACGGCTCTCACGTAAACGCGTAGTCGGCGCGCCAACACCAAATCGGCTGTTCAGGCTCCCCTTCGTCCCCGCCGGGGGCGAAGGGGCGGGGGGGAAGGGGGGGCAGACAAGCGCCAAACAAGCAAATGAATTCACTATTCAACACTCAATCACATTAACCGCCAACCCACCCCGAGAAGTCTCTTTGTACTTCGTCATCATGTCCCGCCCCGTATCCCGCATGGTCTTGATAACCTGGTCCAACGACACAAAGTGCGTCCCATCCCCCCGCAACGCCATGCGCGCAGCGTTCAAGGCCTTCACAGAGCCCATCGCATTGCGCTCGATGCACGGAATCTGCACCCGCCCACCCACCGGGTCGCAGGTCAGGCCCAGGTTGTGTTCCATGCCGATCTCGGCGGCGTTTTCCACCTGCATGGGCGTGCCACCGGTCACTGCTGCCAAACCGGCTGCGGCCATGGAACACGCCACGCCCACTTCGCCCTGGCAGCCGACTTCGGCGCCGCTGATGGACGCGTTTTCTTTGTACAAGAGGCCGATGGCGCCGGCAGTGAGCAAAAAGTCACGCAATCCCTCTTGGTTGGCGCCCGAGCAAAAGCGGTCGTAGTAGTGCATCACCGCAGGAACGATGCCCGCTGCGCCATTGGTGGGCGCGGTAACCACGCGGCCCCCGGCGGCGTTTTCTTCGTTCACCGCCATGGCGTAGACGTTCACAAAATCCAAAATCGTGAGCTGGTCTTTGAGCGCTTGCTCGGGGCGGCTGCTCAAACTGCGGTGCAGCTCGGCGGCGCGGCGCTTGACCAGCAGGTTGCCCGGCAAATGGCCTTCGGTGCGGATGCCGCGCTCCACGCAGGCCTTCATCGCGTCCCAGATGCGGTCCAGGCCGGCGTTGAGTTCGGCGTCGGTGCGCCACGACAGTTCATTGGCACGCATCACCTGGGCAATCGACAGGCCGCTGCCCGCGCAAATGGCCAGCAGCGCGTCGCCACTGGAAAACGGGAAACGCACCTTGGTCGGGTCGGGCACGATGTGCGGCACCGCACCCGTGCTCGCGTTTTGGGCGTCGGCCGCCTCTTGCGACACCACAAAGCCGCCGCCCACCGAAAAATAGCGCCGCTCCTGCAACAAAGTGCCATCGGCACCAAAAGCCATGAACTTCACGCCGTTGGGGTGGTAGGACAAGGTCTCGCGGCGCAGGAAAAGCAGGTCGGTCTTCTCGGCAAAGGTGATTTCTTTGTGGCCGTTCAGGCGCAGGGTTTTGGCCGCGCGCATGGCCTTGATGCGGCTGGTAATGGCGTCGGGGTCAATCGTGTCGGGCTGTGCGCCCTCGAGGCCGAGCATGACGGCGGTGTCGGTGCCATGGCCTTTGCCAGTGGCGCCCAGCGATCCGTACAGGCGCACCTCAACCCGCGCGGTCGCCTCCGTATGGCCGTCAGTTTGCAGCGCCTGGGCAAACAAGGCGGCGGCTTTCATCGGACCCACGGTGTGGGAGGAAGACGGTCCGATGCCAATCTTGAACAGGTCAAAAACGCTCAGGGCCATGGCGGGTGCTCTCCAGTTGCGGCGCAGGTGTGCCATGTGCAGGCGCAACCCAAGGTCGCGCGCCATGGCGTGAACGGCATTGTGCGCAGCAGGGCCTAGGCTCAGGTGTTCGCTTTACGACGCGCGAATGCGCTCAAGCGACACCAGCCCCTGTGAAAACCGCCCCGCAAGCAAGGCAGGCGCGGGCCGCCCACGGCCTGACGTTCGCGTACAAGTGCGGGTCGCATAGGGGCTATAGTGGCCGCGCGCGCCTGCCGATACTTTGCCGGACGCATTTGGCGCGCACCCGCGCGCTCGCTTGGAGAAGAACATGGACGAAGTCATCACCCCAACCCCCGCCGCTGCCCCTGAGGCCGCCGCACCCCGCAACCGCCGCACCGCCGGTGGCCGCGAAGCCAAACGCGCGGCCCGCAGCGCACGCAGTGGCTACACCGTGCCCTACATCACACGCAAAGTGCCCTATTACGAAGTGTTGGACGAAGAGGGTCTGGCCATCATCGAATACAACGCCGACACCATTTTGGAAGAAGTGGGCATTGATTTTCGCGACGACGCCGAGGCGCTGGACATCTGGCGCAAGGCCGGGGCTGACGTTAAAGGCGAACGCGTGCGCATGCCGCGTGGCATGTGCCGCGCCCTGGTGCAGGCCAGCGCACCGCGCGAATTCACCCAGCACGCCCGCAACCCGGCCAATAACGTGGTCATCGGCGGCAAAAACACGGTGTTCGCGCCCGCCTACGGTTCGCCCTTTGTGCGCGACCTCGACAAGGGCCGCCGCTACGCCACCATCGAAGACTTTCAAAACTTCGTGAAGCTGGCCTACACCGCCAACTCCCTGCACCACTCGGGCGGCACGATTTGCGAGCCGGTCGATCTGCCGGTCAACAAGCGCCACTTCGACATGGTGTACTCGCACATGAAGTACAGCGACAAGCCCTACATGGGCTCAGTCACCCATCCCGACCGCGCCCGCGACACGGTGGAGATGTCCAAGGCGCTGTTTGGCGACAACTACCTTGACCCGCTGACCGGCAAGCCCAAGACGGTGTGCATCAGCCTGATCAACGCCAACTCGCCCATGACCTTTGACGACACCATGCTCGGTGCGGCCAAGGTCTATGCGCGCGCCAACCAGGCCACCATCATCACGCCCTTTATCTTGGCCGGCGCCATGTCGCCGGTCACGGTGGCGGGCACTTGCGCCCAGACCCTGGCCGAAGCGCTGGCGGGCATGGCGTTTGTGCAACTGGTCAACCCCGGCGCGCCAGTGGTGCTGGGCAGCTTTGCGTCGAGCATTTCCATGCAGTCGGGCGCGCCCACCTTTGGCACGCCTGAGCCCGCCTTGGTGCTGTACGTGATGGCTGCGCTGGCGCGCCGCGTGGGCGTGCCCTTTCGCTCGGGCGGCGGCCTGTGCGGCTCCAAGATTGCGGACGCACAAGCCGCGTCCGAGGCGGCCAACACCATGCTGCCAACCTGCCTGGGCGGCGTCAACTTTGTGTTGCACACCGCAGGCTGGTTGGAGGGCGGCCTGTCCATGGGCTACGAGAAGTTCATCATGGACTGCGACCAGGCCGGCATGATGCACACCTTGCTCGCGGGCGTGGACGTCTCTGAGAACGGCCAGGCCATGGACGCCATCCGCGAAGTGGGCCCGGGCAAGCACTTCTTGGGCTGCGCCCATACCCAGGCCAATTTTGAGAGCGCGTTTTACCGCTCTCCCATTACCGACAACAACAGTTTCGAGCAGTGGGAAGCCGAAGGCAGCGTTGACCTGTCGGTGCGCGCCAATGCGCTGTGGAAAAAGCAGCTGGCCGAATACGAAGCGCCCGCGCTGGACCCGGCTGCCGACGAAGCGGTGCTGGACTACATGAACCGCCGCAAGGCCTCGTTCCCCGACTCCAACGTCTAATAGCTCAACCGGACCGGGCGCCATCCACGCCCGCCAAC
>CANFNE010000191.1 GCA_947448105.1 Burkholderiales bacterium | reverse complement strand
CGTGTCTATGGCCGTGGCCCGCGCTGCGGCCGAAGAAGCCGGCCTGCCCCTGTACCGCTACTTTGGCGGAATGGGCGCGGTGCAAATGCCCGTGCCCATGATGAACGTCATCAACGGCGGCGAGCACGCCAACAACAATCTTGATCTGCAAGAGTTGATGATCATCCCCGTGGGCGCGCCCAGCTTTCGCGAAGCACTGCGCTACGGCGCCGAAGTGTTCCACGCGCTGAAAAAAATCTTGCACGCCAAAGGCATCAGCACCGCCGTGGGCGACGAAGGTGGATTTGCGCCCAACGTGCCCAACCACGAAGCGGCTATTCAGATGATTCTGGAGGCCATCGACAAAGCCGGTTTTGTGGCGGGTGAGCAAATCGCCCTGGGCCTGGACTGCGCGGCGTCAGAGTTTTACAAAGACGGCAAGTACGAACTCGCAGGCGAATCCTTAAGCCTCACCGCCCAGGAATGGACCGACATGCTGGCCACCTGGGTGGACAAATATCCCATCATCAGCATCGAAGACGGCATGGCCGAAGGCGACTGGGACGGCTGGAAAATCTTGACTGATCGCCTGGGCAAGAAAGTGCAAATCGTGGGCGACGACCTGTTCGTCACCAACACCAAGATTTTGAAAGAAGGCATCGACAAAGGCATTGCCAATTCGATCCTCATCAAGATCAACCAGATCGGTACGCTGAGCGAAACCTTTGCCGCCATCGAGATGGCCAAGCGCGCCGGTTACACCGCCGTGATCAGCCACCGTTCGGGCGAAACCGAAGACACCACCATTGCCGACATTGCTGTAGGCATGAATGCTGGCCAGATCAAGACCGGATCTTTGAGCCGCTCGGACCGCATTGCCAAGTACAACCAGCTGCTGCGCATCGAAGAAGACTTGGGCGAAGTGGCGGTGTATCCCGGGCGCGCCGCGTTTTACAACCTGCGCTAAACACCGCGATGGGCCGCCGCCTCATTCCCGCTGCGCTCTTGGTCCTGCTGCTGGTGCTGCAGGGCCAGCTTTGGTTTGGGCGCGGCAGCGTGCCCAATGTGGCCCGCCTGAACGAAGAGCTGGCGGCGCAAAAGCGCAGCAACGCCCAGGCCGAACAAGCCAACGCCCGCATGGAAGCGGAAATCCGTGACCTGCGCGAAGGGCTGGAGATGGTGGAAGAAAAAGCCCGCTCCGAGTTGGGCATGGTCAAACCCAATGAAATTTTTGTCCAGGTTGCCAAGTAAACCTGAGCACCGCGCCGCTCGCTTACCCGCATGAAAATTGCGCTGCTGGGCGCCGAATGCACCGGGAAAACCATGCTGGCGCAGGCCGTGGCATCCGCCCTGCAAGCGCGCGGCCAAAGCACTCATTGCGCCCCCGAGGTACTGCGTGAATGGTGCGAACAGCACAGCCGCACGCCGCTCGCCTGGGAGCAAATTGCCATTGCGCACGCACAGGCCCGGCGCGTGTTGCAAGCGCCAGCCTGCGATGTGCTGCTGAGTGACACCACGCCGCTGATGACGGCCATCTACAGCGACATCGTATTCGGCGACACCGCGTTGTATGCATTTGCCCTGGCGCACCATGCCGTCTATGACCTCACGCTTGTCACCGGCCTGGACCTGCCCTGGGTGGCGGACGGCATTCAGCGCGACGGAGCAGCCATGCAGCGCAGGGTGGACGCCCGCTTGCGCGAGGTCTTGCAGGCCCATGGCCTGCGTTACAGCGTGGTATACGGCCAAGGGGCGCAGCGCAGCGCTTGCGCCCTGGCGGCGATCGACCAATGCGCCCAGCAGGCAGCCCAAGGCCCTGGCCGCCAGGAGGCGTGCCAGGCGCGCTGGCAATGGGTGTGCGACAAGTGCTCCGACGCGCAGTGCGAGCACCAGCTGTTTCGCCGCCTGCTGGCCAGCGCGCCGCCACCCGCGCCCTGACCCGTAGGGCGTGGTACCGCCCGCAGCGTCATTAATGCGGCGTAGCGCCGCCTTCGATTTGCTGGGTGGACGGCACAAACAGGCGCGCGGTATCTACCGGGTCAAAGTGGTATTGCACACCGCAAAACTCGCAGGCCACCTCGATATTGGGGCGCTCCTGCAGAATGCTGTAGGCCTCGTCAGCGCCAAGCCCCACAATCATGCGGGCCACGCGTTCGCGGCTGCAACTGCAGGCAAAACGCGGCGCCACCTCGCCCACCAGGGGCTCAAAGCGGGTGAGTGTTTCTTCCCAAAACAGGCGGCGCAGCACGGTTTCCACGTCCAGGGACAGCAACTCTTCGCGCTTGAGGCTGCGGGCCAAGATAGAGATGCGGTTGTAGTGCTCGTTCAGGCCAATCTGGTCTTCGTTGTCCTTGCTCACCAGGCTGCCGGACAAATTGCCTTCGCCTTGTACCGGCAGGCGTTGGATCAGCAGTCCGGCAGCTACGTCTTCGTCGGCAGCGAGCACGAGGGTGGTGTCGAGCTGCTCGCTTTGCAGCATGTAGTGCTCCAGTACCGCGTTGAGCTTGTCGATAGGCTTGCCATGGTCGTCAAACAGCGGCACCACCCCCTGGTAGGGCTGCTGGCCGGGAAACTTGGTTTGGGGGTCCAGCGTAATGGCGCAGCGGCCCTGGTTGTTGACGTTAACCATCTGACTGAGCGTGGCGCCCTCTGGCACCGGCTGCAGCACGGTGGCGGTGGCGCGCAGCTCTAGGCTGGATTGCACCTCCACCACCGCGAGCTTGACCGGGCCGTCGCCCATGATTTGCAGCACCAGCGCGCCGTCAAACTTGATGCTTGACTGCATCAATACGCCAGCGGCCACCATCTCGCCCAGCATTTCACCCACCGGGACGGCATAGGCGCCGTGCTCGCTGTTGGACGCACGTCGGCGCAAGACCTCGGCCCATGCGTCGGTGAGCCGCACCACAATGCCGCGCACCGGCAGACCGTCAAAAATAAACTTGTGCAATTCAGACACGCACTACTCCGCAAAAAGCCGGGCGCTGTGCCTGGCGGTGGTGGTCACAAAGTACCAAAGGTGGGGGAAAGCGGCTTTCAGCTCAGGCGATCTTGTGCAGATCCGACTTGAAGCGCTGCGCGTTGGCGATGTAGTGTTTGGCGCTCAGGCGCAAAAACTCCATTTGCTCAGGCGTCAGACCGCGCACCACCTTGGCGGGGCTGCCGACAATCATGGAGCCGTCCGGGAATTCTTTGCCTTCGGTGATGAGAGAGCCCGCGCCCACCAGGCAGTTTTTGCCGATTTTTGCGCCGTTCAGGACGATGGCGCCAATGCCAATCAGCGACTCGTCACCAATAGTGCAGCCGTGCAGCATCACCTTGTGGCCCACGGTGACGTGTTTGCCCACGCGCAGGGGCTGGCCCACATCGGCATGCAAGACACTGCCGTCCTGGATGTTGCTGCCTTCGCCAATCGTGATGCTCTCGGTGTCACCCCGGATGACTACGCCAAACCAGATGCTGGTGTGCGCCGCCAGATCGACCCGGCCCATCACTTGGGCGCTGTCGGCGACCCAGGCCGATTCGGCGAGGGTGGGGGAAACCTGTTCTAACTCGTAAATTGCCATGGACTGACCTCTTGGAACGCGGTGTTGCGTGCCTAGAATTGTAGGGATGGAACTCAGAGACCGCGCCTTGGGCGCTTTTCGCCTCGCATCCCCCCAAGACAAGGTCGCCGCCGTGCAGGAACTATGGCTTGCGTCTGCTGTTTTGCCCTGCGACTGCGAACGTGTTTTTGCCATGCCGCCCGCGCCAGGACGCCCGCTCCACCCTGAGTTGGTAGCTCCCGCGCTGGTGCCCCGACGCTCGCCCTTTACGCCCGCAGGCCACGCGGCGCTCATGCATTCAATTGCGCACATCGAGTTCAACGCCATCAACCTGGCGCTCGACGCCGTCTGGCGCTTTGCCGGCATGCCTGAGGCTTATTACCGCGACTGGTTGCGTGTAGCGGCTGAAGAGGCCAAGCACTTTGCGCTTTTACAGGCGCATTTGCAGACCCTGGGCTACAGCTACGGCGACTTCACTGCGCACGATGGCCTGTGGACCATGTGCGAAGCAACGCAAGACGACGTGCTGGCCCGTATGGCCCTGGTGCCGCGCACCCTCGAAGCGAGGGGCCTGGACGCCACGCCGCTGATCCAGGCCAAGCTGCGCAAGGTGGCCACGCCCGCAGCGCTGGCGGCGGTGGAAATTTTGGACACCATCCTGGCCGAAGAAGTGGGCCATGTAGCCATTGGCAACCATTGGTTTCAGTGGCTGTGCCAGCGTGATGGCGTGGACGGAGCTGCCTTCTATCCCGACGCTGCGCTGCGCTACCGAGCACCGAGCCTGAAGCCACCTTTCAACCTGGTGGCGCGCCGGGCGGCAGGTTTTACAGAAATCGAAATCGCATCGCTGCCAAAGTAAATCGCACTTTTGCGCATGCAGGCGCTTGGGCCTGGGGTCTGTGCAGCGGCGGTTGCGACACCCCCGCCAGCACCAGCTGCACTTTGCGCGCCTTGCATACCCTACCGAGACGGCGCATAGGCTCAGACCTTGGGCGTGACACGCGCGCACTCGCTGCGCGTGAGGCTGGAAATACCGCGAGTAACGGTCAAACAGTCGCCTATCAGCCCTAACTTCAAAGGTCACCGTCAAATCGAGCGAGCGCCCGACGCGGCAGTGGCGATCTTCAGGTTTGCCACGCCGTAGCGCTGCACGGCGCTGTAGACGATCACGATGAAGGCAACGGTTGGGCCACCCATCTGTACCCGGCTGCCGCCAAGCAGTGAGATCAGAAAACCTGCAAGGACTGCGGTAAACAAGCCGGTCTCAGGCGCCAGCCCCGAGGCAATAGCAATGGCCCTAGTCAGTGGCAGCGCAACCACACCCACCGTCAGCCCGGCACCAATGTCCTGAACCAGGCGCTTACGGCCGTAACCCTGCAGCGCGGTAAAGAGTTTGGGCTGAAACACCTGCCTTTGCGCCTACG
>CANFNE010000190.1 GCA_947448105.1 Burkholderiales bacterium | reverse complement strand
TCATGGACGCTGCCGCGACGCCCAAAAAATTATTCGACCAAACCCCCGCCTTCCTAGGCCGCTATTTCTGGCTGGACGACGGGCTGGCCGAGGTGGACGACTACGAGCGCAGTGTCTCTGCCACCTGGGCCAAAACCACCGGCGGCCACGAGGACGAAGGCTCGCTGCTCACGCTTTTGCTTTGCGTGGCCGCAGGCAGCGCGCCCAAGACATTGCTTACCGAGAAAGCCGCCAGCGCCCTGGTGCGCAAAATCCGCAAATCCGGTTTGGACGGCGCCGCCGCCGTGGCCTTTGTGCAAAACCACGCCCCGGTGCAGTTTCAGGCGGACTATGTGGACATGTGGCACTCGTTTTTGGAAGAAGCCCTGCCCACGCTGCGCAGCGATGCGGACTACGCCTTGCACGACGCGCTGGCGCTTCTGCGGCGCGAGTGCGTGGTGGCGGCCTGAGCGTTAAAGCAAGGCCGCAGCGCCCGCTCAGCGCAAGTGCTTGAACAGCTTGGCCTGAAAGCGCTCTGGAATGCTGGCACGCCGAGGACCCGGCACCAAGGTGCCCGTCTCGCCTGCTTGCACGGTCCCCGCTTGGTCCACCGCCAAATAAAACCCGCACAGGCCCGTCTGCGCCATCAACTTTGACGCCTGGTTAAAACCCATGGACGCGTTGAACTTGAAGCAAGGCTCGCGCGGCTGGGTCACGCGCAGCGCGCAGTCGGCAAACTGCAGCACATCGCCCACCCACACGTCGGTTTCCAACAAGCCCTGCAGGGTCAGGTTTTCGCCCAGAGCGCCGGGTAGCAGCGCGTCGTCGATGCCGCCCAAGCCCGCGTCGTCTCTCGCCTTGCGCCAGTAGGCGTAATGCTCGTGTGGGTAGGCGTAAACCGCTTTTTCCAGCCCGCCGTGTACCGACAAATCGGCCTGTTCGTCCACTTCGAGCCCCAGTGCGCCCACCCGCACTGGCCCGGCTACTGCGGTTTTGTGCATGGCCGAAGGCACCAGGCGGTCGTTGATCATCACCCGGCGCACCTTGGCGGCTTGCACGCCCAATAACTGAAACTGCATCGTTGTTTCTCCTACAACTGGCGTGGCGCCAGGGCGCCGTTGCGTGCGGCGTACTTGGTCAGCGCATCGACTTTTTCCACCATCACGCTGGCGTTGCGCTGGCCGTAGACCTTGGCCTTGAGCCAGAGGCATTCGGCCTCCAGCGCCGCCTCGTCAGTCAGGCGCGTGTGCCACACCCGCAACTCGGCGTTCCAGCGGTAGGCGCGGGCCTTGAGGAGGTCTTTGGCGTCGAACGGTGCGCCCGTGGCTTGTAGACGGAAAAACGGGGTTTGTACGCTGGCCAGCAGCGTGGCCATGGCGGTCGAATCGGGCGCGGTGGGCAGTGGCGCGGCCAGCACGGCCAGTAACGCGTGGCAGTCCATCTCGGCGCGGTGGGCGTCGTAAAACAGGCCCAGGCCCTGGGCCAGCGCCTCTAACTTACTGGAGCTGCGGCCCTGCGCCTTCCAGTCCAGATCGGCAAACGAACAGGCCCAGGCAAAGTTGCGAAACAGCGGCAGGCGCGCCTCGCAAAAGGGGCGGTCAAAGCCGGCGTTGTGGGCAATTACCACGTCCACGTCGCTCATCAGGGCGCCAATGCGCGCCTCGTCCAGGCGCTTGCCCGCCACGTCCGCGTCGGTGATGCCGGTAATGGCCATCGCCTCTTTGGGAATGGGCATGCCGGGGTCTTCCAGCTCGTCAAACACTTGCACGGGGCCGACCGGCAGGCCGGTCGCACGGTCCACGTCCACGCGCAGCAGGGCCAGCTCAATGATCTTGTCCTTGGCGTGGTCCAGGCCGGTGGTTTCTGTGTCGAGCACCACCACGCGAACCATGTCTTGGCCCGCAGCGCTGGGCCACAGCAGGCGCGGCTGCAGGCGACGCAGCACGCGGTAGTCGGGGTGGGCTTCCAGGCTTTGGGCCCAGGCTTCGAGTCCTGCCGGGGCTACGGAAGGCGCTTCAACGGCGGGCGCTGGGGCTGCAGTTGCCGGCTCGGCTGAGGTCGCAGCGCTGGATTGCACTTCGGCAATCGCAAGTGTTTCAGCCGTCGCACCGTGCAGGGCTGGGATGGCTACCACTTCGGGTGTCACTTCCGGCACAGGCGCGGACACCGACTCCTTCGCCGGGCTTGCCTTGGGCGAGCGCGCCGCACGCACCTTGGGGGCTGTGGGCGGCAGGGGGAGTTCAGGGAAAAGCTCGGCGTTGGGGGAGTCAGTTATCAAAGCGGCCACCAGGCAAAAAGTCAGACAGACAGGCATGCATGCGCCGCCCAAGAGGTGGCGATTATTGCCCCTATCATCGACCCCAACCGATGATTCAAGGACTAATGCGCTTCATGCAGCTTCATATTTTGGTGGGCACCGTCCACGGCAACGCCACCGAGGTGGCCCAATCTCTTGCTTTTTGCGCGACCGATCTGGGGTTTGACACCCAAGTGCGGCCCATGGACGATCTGACGATGGAGGTGTTTGCGCAAGACGCCGTGTTTTTACTGGTCTGCTCGACCACCGGCAGCGGCGACGTACCGGACAACGCGCAAACGTTGTACCAAAGCCTGGACCTGCAAGCCCGCTACCTGGGCGGCACGCGCTACGGCCTGGTCGCCCTGGGCGACAGCAGCTACGGCGACAGCTTTTGCGCTGGCGGCAAGGCGTTTGACGCACGCCTGCAAGACCTGGGCGCCCAACGCATTGGCGCGCTGTGCGAAATCGATGCCATGCAAGCCGATGACGCGCCCACCCAGGCCCTGGCCTGGTGGACGCAGTGGGTAACGCATCTCCCTACGCGCCAGACGGCCTAAACCCGCGATCCAAACCAATTCACCACGCGCGCAAAAGGCACCTTTGGGAGTGCTGGCGCCCTTCCCTTCAACCCAAGCGCTTTCACCACCATGACCACAACGCCCTCCCCCGCCGCCCAACCCCTGCGCCCCCTCAAAGGCGTGCGCATCGTCAGCCTGGCGCTGAACTTGCCCGGTCCCGCTGCGCTCATGCGCCTGCAAGCCATGGGCGCCGCCTGCGTCAAGCTCGAGCCGCCCGCCCCAGCTGCAGCACCCGCGGGCAGTTCGGGCGACCCCATGGGCCTGTACAACCCAACCGCCTATGCCACCTTGCACCAGGGCATCAAAACCCGCAGCGCCGACCTGAAAACCGCTGCCGGGCAAAAAGTGGTGCACAGCGCGCTGGCCAAAGCCGACGTGTTGCTGACCTCGTTTCGTCCCTCGGCGCTCAAAAAGCTGGGCATTGACTGGGCCACGCTGCGCCGCGCCTACCCCGCGCTGTGCATGGTCGAAATCGTGGGTGCACCTGATGCACGTGCCGAAGAGCCCGGCCACGACCTGACCTACCTCGCTGAGGCGGGCCTGGTGCAGGGAATGGACTTGCCACCCTCGCTTTACGCCGACATGGGCGGCTCGCTCATGGCCAGCGAAGCGGTGTTGCAAGCGCGCCTGGCGCAGCTCAAAACCGGCAAAGGCGTGCGCATGCAAGTGGCCTTGTCCGACGCGGCCCACTACTTGGCCTTGCCGCGCACCTGGGGCCTGACCACGCCCGGCGCTGCGGTGGGCGGTGGGCACGCGGGTTACCGCGTTTATGCCTGCAAAAACGGGCGGGTGGCGGTGGCAGCCTTAGAGCCCCACTTTGCCAAATCGCTGTGCCTGCAAGCCGGGGTGGCAGAGTCTGGCATCAAGTCCATGATGTCCGCGGCCACGCACGCAGCCGTTGCCGCTTGGGCAGCTAGCAAAACCCGCGCGCAACTCGATGCGCTGGGCGCCAAGCACGATATTCCGCTGTACACGCTGGCGCCGTAATCACCAACGCGGTGTTGGGACGCGTCTCTTGCCGCGCATCTGAGGCGCAAGCGCTTCAGGAAAAGCGGCGTACGCGCGGTTTGTCGCCGCTGTAGCTCAGCAAAGCAGGCTGGTGCAGCGCGCCAGACAACTGCTGCGCCAGTTCGCTGAGCATCAGCTCGGTCACGTCCACCATGGGCAGGCGCGCCGGGTTGTCCAGGCCGACCCATTGCAGGTCTGACAGCTCGCCGTCACCGGCCAACTCCCCCGTAAATGACGCTGCAGGCGCCGCAAAAAACCGCGCATGAAAGCGCATGCGGCTGTTGGTGGGCGTGATGGCGCGCCCCAAAAAGCGCAGCGCTGACAAATCCGGCAAGGTACTGGGGTCGGTGCCGCCATTGGCACCGGAATGCACACTGGAACGCAATTGCAGTCCAGTTTCTTCGTGCACCTCGCGCACCGCCGCGCAGGCCAAAGCACGGGCCAGGGACGGATTTCCATCCAAACCGGGTGACAAGGGAAAGGGATGGGCGCCCAGGCGCGCGGACACCATGCGGTCGCGCGGCTCGAGCACGCCGCCCGGAAAAACATACACACCCGGCACAAAGCGGGCGCGGGATCCGCGACGGCCCATCAGCACTTCCAGGCCCTGCGCCTGCGCGCGCCAGATCAGCAGGCTGGCCGCGTCACGGGGCCGCGCGGGGCGGCTGGCCGGGGTGTACTGGGGCATCTCAGCGAATTGGCACCACAGCGCAAAAGCGCTGGTTTAGCGGGCCGCGCCGGGCTTGGCCTTGCGCGGACCTGGCACGGCGCCAGTCACCCGTGGCGGCAGGCCGGTGTGCTGCGTCAGCATGCGGCCTTTTTGGGGTGCTGCGCTGGCTTTGCCAGCAACTTTTGCACCCAGGGGTTTGGTTGGCAACTTGCCCGACAGCTGACTCGATATGGGCGCAGCCTTACCCACCGGCGTGCTGTTTTTCTTGCGCGCAGATTGGTAGGCGCCATCTCCCAGCGGCTGGAACGTGGGGATCAAATGGTGTTTGCCATTGCCCACCAGGTCAGCCCGGCCCATGGCCTTGAGCGCTTCGCGCAAGAGCGGCCAGTTGTTGGGATCGTGGTAGCGCAAAAAGGCCTTGTGCAGGCGGCGGCGCTTTTCGCCGCGCACCACGTCCACGGTTTC
>CANFNE010000189.1 GCA_947448105.1 Burkholderiales bacterium | reverse complement strand
GAGGTGGAGCGTTCGCTGCACTTTGCGTTTGGCGATCACCGCATCAACCCCAACCGCGAGTTCTTCAAGATCGAGGCCGAGCGGGTGATTGCAGTGCTCAAGCTGCTCAAGCTGCTCAAGGTCGAAGACATCACCGCGCAGCTAGAGCAAACGCTAGAGGCCGAAGTGACCGCCGCCGACAAGCAGTCCGCCCAAAACCTCAAGGACGCCCGCCGACCGCGCATGAACTTTCACGAGCTGGGCGTTCCCACGGGCTCGGTGCTGCTGTTCAAAGACGGGCTGTCGCAAGCCGTGGTGGTGAGCGACAAAAAGGTGGAGCTGCAAGGCGCCGTGTGTTCGCTGACCGCCGCCACCCGCAAGCTGCTGGGCCTGCCCGACGACTACCCGCTGCAACCCTCGCCGCACTGGAGCTTTAACGGGCAGACGCTGAAGGCGCTGTATGAGGCGGTGCATGACGGTGGGGAGTGAAGGCTACTTGATGAGAGTTCGCGTATTTGCTAACATTAGGAGCGACTGTGGCCTTTGAAGTGAGTTATTTCCATGAGCGGGTCTTGAGCGAGGTTCAGTCCTGGCCGTTGGATGTGTTGGCTGACTACGCTCGATTGATTGAGCTTTTGACTGAACACGGCCCCAGCCTTCGAATGCCGCATTCAAGGGCATTTGGAGATGGCTTGTTTGAGGTTCGACCACGCGGGCGATCTGGCATCGGTCGCGCGTTTTATTGTTTTTTGCTTGGAAAGCGCGTGGTGGTGTTGCATGCCTTCATCAAGAAGACGCAGCAGACACCCGACAAGGAATTAAATCTGGCGCGCAAGCGTCTTAAGGAGGTGCTCCATGGCTGACTTGAAATTCAAACCGGTTCCTCACAACCACACCGAATTTATCGCGCGTGCGCGCCTGCAGCCCGGTTTTAGCCAGGCCTATGACGACCTAGAGCTGGAGTACGCGGTGGCCAGCCAGATGCTGGGTGCGCGTACCAAAGCGGGCCTGACTCAGGGCGCCGTGGCCGAACGCATGGGCACTACCAAAAGCGCAATCTCCAGGCTCGAATCTGCGGGCCGCCACACACCATCGCTGGCAACGCTCAAAAAGTACGCTGCGGCCGTGGGTTGTGATTTGGAGGTTAAGTTGGTGCCGCGCACGGTGGCTTGAGAGGGTGAAACAGCCAACTGAAGGTGCTTGAAGATGACGCTGAGTAAAAAACTCAAGGCCTTTGTAGACGAGGCTAAACAAACAGATGCCTATTGGGTAGAAAGCGCAAAGCTTGAATTTGCCTTGAACCTGGAGCAACAGCGCCGCGCTGCGGGGCTGAGCTATGCCGACCTGGCTAAAAAGATGGGCACCAGTGCGGCGTACATCAGCAAGGTGTTCCGGGGCGACACCAACCTCACCATCGAGTCCATGGTGAAGCTGGCACGCGCCACAGGCGGGCAACTTGATGCGCGAGTTCTGGTGGCTGAAGTTGCCGCGCCAGTCAATGGCCTGGCGCTGGCTATCAAGTCGGTTTCACCCGTCTTGCAGGCCGCTGAAAGCGGGCTAGCCGCTAGACGCGGTTCGGGCATGCAGGCGAATACCCAGCGCTGAGGTGACTTTAAGAATGGTCGCAAAACTCGGATTGCCTTCGCCAGACAGGGCGTTGTAAAGGCTTTCCTGGCTCATGCCTGTGTCGCGTGAAAGCCGCGACATGCCTTTTGCCCGAGCGATGTTGCCCAATGCCTTGGCAATAAATGCCGCATCGTCACCGGCCTCTTGCAGGCAGGCCTCAAGGTACTGCGCCATGTCCTCCTCAGTCTTGAGGTGTTCGGCGCTGTCCCATGTGCGGAGCTTGAGTTCGGTCATTCGTCAATCCTAAAGTTTTTTAGCACGCCCAGCTAGTCCCTCTGGAGCGAGAAATCTGATTGATTGAAATTGAAACGCCGACCAATTGAAAATCAAGCGCACTTTTCGCGGCCTGCCCTGGGGGACATTAGCCCGCAGTCCCCTGGCTGCCTCCGCCCACCGGGCACAATACGCCCCTCCATGTCCGTACTCGAAAACTACCAAAAAGAGCTGCAAACGCGCGGCTTTCACAGCGATCCGGCGCAGTTGCGCGCCGTCGCCGCGCTGGACCGCTGCGCCACCGAGTGGGCCGCTTACAAAGGCAAGCGTTCCAATTCGCTCAAAAAACTCATCAACCGCCCGCCGATTCCGCGTGGGGTGTACCTGTATGGCGGGGTAGGGCGGGGCAAGAGCTTTTTGATGGACTGCTTTTTTGAAGCGGTGCCCTTGAAGCGCAAAACGCGCCTGCATTTCCACGAATTCATGCGCGAAGTGCACCGCGAGCTGCACGATTTGCAGGGCACGGTCAACCCGCTCGATGTGCTGGGCAAGCGCATTTCCGAGCGCTACAAGCTCATTTGCTTTGACGAATTCCACGTGGCCGACATTACCGACGCCATGATCTTGCACCGCTTGCTGCAAGCGCTGTTTGACAACGGCGTGGGCTTTGTCACCACCTCCAACTTTCCGCCCGATGGCCTGTACCCCGGCGGCATGCACCGCGACCGCGTGCTACCGGCCATTGCGCTGCTCAACCAAGAGATGGACGTGCTCAACGTGGACAACGGCGTGGACTACCGCCGCCGCACGCTGGAGCGCTTAGATTTGTACCAGGTGCCCAACGGCCCGGCGGCCGATGCGTCCATGGCACAGGCCTTTGCCAGTCTGGCCGAGCGCGCCGACGAAAGCCCGGTGCTGCAGATCGAGTCGCGCCAGATTCGCGCCCGCAGACGTGCCGGCGGTGTGGTGTGGTTTGACTTTAAAGAGCTGTGTGGCGGCCCGCGCTCGCAAAACGACTACCTCGAAATCGCCAGCCAGTTCCACACCGTGCTGCTGAGCGATGTGCCGCAAATGCAGGCCAACGGCAGCTCCGAGGCGCGTCGCTTTACCTGGCTGGTAGACGTGCTGTATGACCGGCGCGTCAAGCTCATGGTCTCAGCCCAGGTGGCGCCCGAGCTGCTGTACACCAGCGGCCCGTTGGCGCATGAATTTCCGCGCACCGTGTCGCGCTTGAACGAAATGCAGTCGGCCGAGTTTTTGGCGCTGGAACGCCGCGACGTGGACACGCGCCTGACATGAACGCCTTGCATTCCACCGTGGCCCGCTGCCTGGCAGGCGCCCTGTTCACCCTTGGCGCACTGGCCGCCGCCGCCCAAACCGAAGCGCCCGCCGGGCCCGACCCAATGTCCCAAGCCGCGCCGGCGGACGACGCCCGCAGCGCCCTGGCAGCCCAGCGCCAGGCGCAAACCCAGGTGCTCGACGCGGCGGAGCGCGCCTGCTACGCGCGCTTTTTCACCACCAACTGCCTGCTCGACGTGGCACGCAGCCGCCGCACCATGGAGCACGACATCCGGCGCAAAGAAGCCGCACTCGACGCCGCCGACCGCCTGCAGCGTGCCCAAGACGCGCGTTTGCGTCTGCAAGAAAAGTGGCAGCAACAAACCGACCGCCAGAACGAAATAGACCCGGTGGCCATTGAGCAGACCCAGCGTGAAAGGCGTGCCGAACAAGAAGACAAGCAGCGCGAACACGCGGCGAAAGCCGCCGCCGCTCCCAGCCCCGCTTCCGCCAGCGCAAGCAAGTCCGCGCCTGCGCCGCAAACCAAGCCCGCCCCGTCGCCCAAGACGGACACCGGCCCCAGCGCCGACGAGCGCGCCGCCAACCAGGCCGCGTTTGACAAAAAGCAGGCCGACGCCCAGCGCCGCATTGCAGAGCGTGAGGCCGAGCGCGCCAAGGCCGCCGCGTCTGGCGTGCCAATGCCCCCGCCTTTGCCGCTGCCGCCCCCAGCGCCGCCCGCGCAGTGACGCTGCAGTCGGCGGTGCAAGCCGCGTTTGCGCCCGAGGGCACCTTGGCGCGCAGCCTGCCCGGCTTTCGCAGCCGCCCCGGCCAGACCGAAATGGCCCTGGCGGTGGCCCGCACCATCGAAGATGGTGGCGTGCTGGTGGTGGAAGCAGGCACGGGCGTGGGCAAAACCTTGGCCTACGTGGTGCCCGCGCTGCTGGGCGGCGAGAAAGTGCTGTTTTCTACCGCCACCAAGGCATTGCAAGAGCAGCTTTTCTTGCGCGACATTCCGCGCCTCTTAAAGGCCTTTGGCTTTCCGGTGCGCCTGGCGCTGCTCAAGGGGCGCAGCAGCTATTTGTGCACCCAGCGCCTGCAGGGTGCGCGCCAGACCACGCAAAACCTGGGGCCCGCTGACCTGCGCCTGCTGGCCCGCGTGGAAGACTGGGCCCTGTCCACCGTGCTGGGCGATATTGCCGAGGTGCCCGAGCTCGACGAACGCTCGCCCATCATCCCGCTGGTCACCTCCACCCGCGACAACTGCCTGGGCAGCGGCTGCCCCCAGATTCGCAACTGCCACACCCAGCTGGCCCGCCAGGAGGCCATGAAGGCCGACGTGGTCGTGGTCAACCACCACCTGTTTTTTGCCGACCTGGGCGTGCGCGCCTCGGGCGTGGCCGAGTTGCTGCCCAGCGTCACCACCGTGGTGTTTGACGAGGCGCACCAGCTCAACGACATCGGCGTGCACTTTTTTGCCCGGCAGTGGAGCACCGGCCAAATGCTGTCTTTGGGCCGCGACCTGGCCGAACAAACCCAAGGCCCGGCGCGCGGCCTGGTGGACTGGCTGGGTCTGCAAGCCGACGCCATCGATGCCGCCCAGGCGCTCAAAGCCCTGTTCGAGTCCGCAGGCCCGCAGCCGATGCGCCCCTGGCTGGACGCCACGCCCGAAGGCCTGCCGCTCGCCCCCTGGCAAGCCGCCGTGGCCCGCTGCGAGAGCGCGCTAGTTGCCGCCAGCGCCGCCGTGCGCGCGGTCGATGAACTGGGCCCCGCGTTCACGGTGCTGGCCGAGCGCTGCGACACGCTCTTGCAAAACCTGCAGCTTTTTTCCACCGCGCCCCCTGAAGGCCAGGTGCGCTGGCTCGAAGTGGGCGCGCAAGTGCAGTTGTCGCAGTCACCCCTGACGATTGCCGAACCCATGCG
>CANFNE010000188.1 GCA_947448105.1 Burkholderiales bacterium | reverse complement strand
TGCCGCATGGGCGACCCGGAAACCCAGCCCATCATGGCGCGCCTGAAAAGCGATTGGGCCGATGTGCTCTGGGCGGCTACCGAGCCCGCAGGCGCCAAAGGCGTAGCCGATATGGAGCTGCAATGGGACCGGCGCACCGCCCTGGGCGTGGTGCTGGCCGCGCCCGGCTACCCGCAGGCGCCGCGCCAGGGCGATGCCATTACTGGCATCCCCAAAGAGACGGACGAGGTGGTGGTGTTCCACGCGGGCACCAAGCTGCATGAGGGCGTGCTGCAAACCTCGGGCGGGCGCGTGCTGTGCGTCACCGCGCTGGCCGACACCGTGCGCGTGGCGCAGACCCGCGCCTATGAGGTGGTAAACCAGATCCACTTTGAGGGCATGCAGTTTCGCAGCGACATCGGTTTTCGGGCGCTCAAGGCGTGACGCCCGCTCGCAGCGGTTTGGACACGGTGGCAGTGCCGCAGCCGCTGCACTAAGACCGCTGCCTGCGCGCCTTTGGCCATGACTTCCGCATTCCATCCGCCCCACCCGGTGCAGCCCCAGGGCAGCCGCCTGGCCCGCAGCCTGTTGACGGCCCTGGGCTGGGAGCTGCAGTTTGAGGGCCTGCCCAGTTTGCAAGGTGTGTTTGTGGTTTACCCGCATACCAGCAACTGGGACTTTGTGTTTGCCGTCATGGCCAAGTGGGCGCTGGGCGTGCAGCTCAATTTTTGGGGCAAGGACACGTTGTTTCGGGTGCCGCTCTTGGGGCGCTGGCTGCGCTGGTTGGGCGGCATTCCGGCGGTGCGCGACGCGCCCGGTGGCCTGGTGGGCCAAGCGGTTGCCGAACTCCAAGACGCCCGCCGCCAGCAGCGCTACTGCTGGCTGGGCCTGGCGCCCGAAGGCACACGCAAACGCACGGCCGGCTGGCGCAGCGGCTTTTACCAAACCGCCTTGCAAGCCGGGGTGCCACTGTGCCTGGTGCGCCTGGACTTTGGCCGGCGCCAATTGGTGGCTACCGATTTTTACGACTTGCGCGGCGACGAGGCGGCTGACATGGCCTCTATTGCCGCCAGCTTTGCCGGTGTGCAGGGCTACACGCCGGCAGGCGCCTCGCCCATTGTCTTGCTCAAGTCGCCGCCCGCGCGTGGCGCCGCTTCGTCCCCCCCGTCCCGTGGAGAATTGCCCCATGTTTGAATCCGCATCCCCTGACACCGTGCGCCAGTACCTGCTGGACTTGCAATCGCGCATTACCGGCGCCGTGGTGGCGCTGGATGGCGGCACCCTGGTGGTAGACCCCTGGGAAAAGCCGCCGGGCGAAACGCTGCAGGGCAACGGCATTACCCAGATTTTGGAAAACGGCGCGGTGTTTGAGCGCGCGGGCTGCGGCTTTTCGCATGTGCGCGGGCCGCGCCTGCCTCCCAGCGCCACCCAGCACCGGCCCGAACTCGCCGGTGCGCCCTTTGAGGCCATGGGGGTGTCGCTGGTGTTCCATCCGCGCAACCCCTATGCGCCCACGGTGCACATGAATGTACGCATGCTGGCCGCCAAGAACCCCGAGGGCCAGACCGTGTGCTGGTTTGGTGGCGGCATGGATTTGACGCCCATCTATGGCTTTGAAGAAGACGCGGTGCATTTCCACCAAAGCTGCAAAGACGCGCTCGCGCCCTTTGGTGCGGACAAATACCCGCGCTTTAAGGCCTGGTGCGACGACTACTTTTTCCTCAAGCACCGCAATGAGCCACGCGGCATTGGTGGCGTGTTTTTTGACGACTTTTCGGAGCTGGGCCAGGAACTGAGCTTTGCCATGCTGCGCGCGCTGGCCGACGCGTTTTTGGGCGCCTACATGCCCATCGTGCAGCGGCGCAAAGACATGGCCTATGGCAGCCGCGAGCGCGAGTTCCAGCTCTACCGGCGCGGGCGCTATGTAGAGTTCAACCTGGTCTGGGACCGCGGCACCCACTTTGGCCTGCAGTCGGGCGGGCGCACTGAGTCGATTTTGCTGTCCATGCCGCCGATGGCGAGCTGGTCTTACCAAAACGTACCCGCGCCTGGCACGCCCGAGGCGGCGCTGTATTCCCAATTTCTGGTGGCGCGGGACTGGGTTTGAGCAGCAGCCCCGTGCGCATTGGCGTGTTTGGCGGCGCGTTTGACCCGCCGCACCGGGGCCATGTGGCGCTGGCGCAGGCGGCAGTGGCGCAGCTCGGGCTGGCGCAATTGCATGTGGTGCCCACAGGGGAGCCACTGCACAAAAGTCGTGCCCTGACCGAGGCCCGCCACCGACTGGCCTTGTGCGACTTGGCCTTTGCCGACGTGCCGCAGGCCATGGTGGATGCCTGTGAGATGGAGCGCAGCGGCCCGAGTTTTACGGTAGACACCTTAGAGGCGCTGCAACGCGAACACCCCGGCGCGCAACTGTGCTTGCTCATCGGCCAAGACCAGGCGCAGACCCTGCAACATTGGCACCGCGCCAGTGACTTGACCCGACTTGCTATAATTTATGTAGCTGTACGCCCTGCATCTGTCGGCTCCAACACCGAAATAGACCCCATGCAGACGGAAAGATTCGCCCTGCAATGGCTGCACATGCCCGCTATGGCGCAAAGTGCGACGGAGATTCGTCACCGCGTAGCCCACCAGCAAAGCATAGACGCGCTGGTGACCGAACCCGTTGCGCGCTATATTGCCCACCACCACCTTTACCAGACGCCCTGATGACCACTTCCTCTGCTGCCAAAAAAAATGACATCCAAAAACTCCAGCGTGCGATTGTGGATGGCCTTGAAGACGTCAAGGCCCAGGACATTGTGGTGTTCGACACCGAAAACCTCTCAGCCCTGTTTGAGCGCGTGATCGTCGCCTCGGGCACGTCCAACCGCCAGACCAAGGCACTGGCCGCCAGCGTGCGCGATGCGGTGCGCGAGGCCGGTTTCGCCAAGCCCCGTGTGGAGGGCGAAGTCAACGGTGAATGGATTATTGTGGATTGCGGCCAGGCCGTGGTGCACGTGATGCAACCGAGTTTTCGCACCTATTACAACCTCGAAGAGCTGTGGGGCGAAAAGCCGGTGCGCCTGAAGCTCGGCGTGGCCAAGCCTGCAGCCGTGGCCAAAGCCCCTGTGGCGGCCAGCGCGGCCAAGCCTGTGACCACACTGCGCCGCTCCAACGCCGCCAAAATTGGCGTGGCAGAAGCCTTCCCATCACGCGCCCAGGCCGCCAAAACGGCTGCCGCGAATGCCGCAGCTGCCAAGCGCGACGCCGCCAAGGCCGCGACGGCCAAAGCCACACCCGCCAAAACCGCTGCGCGCAAGACCGCAGGCGTTGCCACCACGTCCATTACCAAAGTCGTGGTGGCCGAGAAAAAAGTCATCACCAAAAAGCCGGCCACGCCAGCCAAAAAAGTGGCTGCCAAAAAAGTAGCGGCCAAGAAGACCGCGCCGCGCCAGGCCTGAGGCAAGCGTGCGGCTGGTCATTGTTGCCGTTGGCCTGCGCGTACCCGACTGGGCGCAAACCGCGTGGGACGACTACGCCAAGCGCTTTCCGCACGAGATCAAGATGGAGCTCAAGGCGGTAAAAACCGAGCCGCGTGGCTCCAAAACCTTAGATACCTTGTACGCCGCCGAGCGCGCGCGCATTGAGGCCGCCATACCCAAAGGCGCCCGCGTGGTGGTGCTTGATGAACGCGGCACCACGCTCACCACCCAAGCCCTGGCCACGCGCCTGACCGACTGGCAGCTCAGCGGCGGCGATGTGGCGCTGGTCATAGGCGGGCCTGATGGGATTGAGCCGGCCTTTCGCCAGGCGGCGCATGAGCGCATTCGCCTCTCGGACCTGACACTGCCCCACGCGTTTGCCCGGGTGCTGCTGATTGAGCAGCTCTACCGCGCTTGGTCCATCAACGCCAACCACCCTTACCACCGGGAGTAGATGCGCGTGTCCGCCTTTATTTACCTTGCCTCGCAAAGCCCCCGGCGCAGCCAGTTGCTTGCGCAACTGGGCGTGGAACACCGCCTGCTGCTGCCCGACGATGCCGAGGACAGCGAGGCGCTGGAAGTGGTGCTGCCGGGTGAGGCGCCACTGGACTATGTGCAGCGCGTGACTGCGCTCAAGCTGCAGGCCGCGCAGGCGCGCCTGCAGCGCCGTCAACTGCCACCAGCGCCCATCTTGTGTTCTGACACCACGGTGGCTTTGGGGCGCAGCATTTTGGGCAAACCGCAGGACGCGGCAGACGCGGCGCGCATGCTGGGCCGCTTGGCCGGGCGCAGCCACCGGGTGATGACGGCGATTGCGCTGGGTAACGGAGTATTGGGGGAGGGCGCCCGCGTGGTGCGCGCCTGCAGCGTGTCACGCGTGACATTTGCGCACTTGTCGCAGGCGCAAATTGCGGCCTATGTGGCCTCAGGTGAACCCATGGGCAAGGCCGGGGCCTACGCGGTGCAGGGTCTGGCGGCGGCGTTTATTGCGCGCATGGAGGGGAGCTACTCTGGCATCATGGGCCTGCCATTGTTTGAGACCGCTCAGGCATTGCGCGCCCTGGAGTCCTAGGAGTTAAAGCCCGTGCAGCAAGATATTTTGATCAACTGGTCGCCCCAGGAAACCCGCGTGGCCGTTGTGGAGCACAGCGCCGTGCAAGAGCTGCATGTGGAGCGAACGCTGGAGCGTGGCCTGGTGGGCAACGTCTATCTGGGCAAGGTGGCGCGGGTGTTGCCGGGCATGCAGTCGGCCTTTATTGACATTGGCCTGGAGCGCGCGGCCTTTTTGCATGTAGCCGACGTCTGGCACCCGCCGGCCGAGGGCGAGACCATCAGCGCAGCGCGCACCGCGCAGGCGCTCATTCCCATAGAGCGCCAGGTGTTTGAGGGCCAGGCGCTGATGGTGCAGGTGATCAAAGACCCGATGGGCACCAAGGGCGCGCGCCTGTCCACGCAGATCAGTATTGCCGGGCGCATGCTGGTGTTTTTGCCCCAAGACGACCATATTGGTGTGTCGCAAAAAATACCGCTGGCCCAGCGCGAAGACCTGCGCCAGCGCGTGCAGGCCCTGGCTGGTAGCGAAGG
>CANFNE010000187.1 GCA_947448105.1 Burkholderiales bacterium | reverse complement strand
CCGTTAGCGTTATTGCAGAAGGAGTTTTTGGACAATGGCCGGTTCTAGGCCACCCTGTCAGCCAGACTGCTCGGCACTTGAATACTGTGAGGCCGCTTGTAGCGCGCCACGCGCTCTTGGATGAACCGGATCAAATCACCCATATCGGCAACAGCGCCTTGCCTGAGTACGCAAGTAGCATCTGGGGTACTGGCCTGCTGCGTTTTGGAGCGCGCAGCGAGTACTACGCCCGCGTGCAACTCGCCAGTTTGCGGCCGCTGCCATTTATGCCTGGCGTGGCGCATGCGGTGGCCGATGGTTTTGCGGGTGGGCAGGCGCTGGACACTTGTTCCCGCCAACTCTTGCAGGCCGCTATTGCACGCATTCAGGCGCGCGGCTGGACGCTGTGGGTTGGTATCGAGCCCGAATTTTTCTTGCTTCGCCAGGGAACTGATGGTGCCTGGCAGGTGGCGGACGGGGCCGACCAGCTTGATAAACCCTCGTACGACCTCAAGGCCATCCACCGCAACCAAGCTTTTTTGGACGACATGCGCTCCACGCTGACGGCCCTGGGTTTTGACCTGCAGCAAATCGACCACGAAGACGCCTGCGGCCAGTACGAAATTAACTACAAGTTTGACGATGCGCTGGCAGCGACCGACCGCTACCTGCTGTTCAAGCTGACCGCGCACGCCATTGCGCAAAAGCACGGCATGGTGTTTAGCGCCATGGCCAAGCCGCTGGCGTATGCGCCGGGCAGCGGTTTGCATTTCCACCTGAGCATTACGGACGCTGACGGACGGGCGGTATTTGCCGATCCTTCTGGCGGCTTGGGTTTGAGCGCGGCGGGCCACCAGTTCGCCGCCGGCTTGCTGGACCACGCCGACGCCCTGAGTGCGCTGTGCGCACCCACGGTTAACAGTTACAAGCGTTTGGCGCTGAGCCACAGCGCCTCGGGCACTACCTGGTCACCGGTTTGGAAAGCGTATGGAGACAACAATCGCACTTGCCTGGTGCGCACGGTTGCCGGGCGGTTGGAATGGCGTTTGCCCGACGCCTCCTGCAATGTGTATGCCGCACTGGCCGCAACGCTGTTGGCCGGTATAGACGGAATAGACCGGGTGCTGGCTGCCCCCACGCCTTGCGACGAAGACCTGTACGAGCGCTTCGCCCGAGGCGCCGCCATGCCCGAGCGTTTGCCACGCGACTTGTGCGATGCCTTGGCAGCGCTCGAACAAGACACTGCGCTGTGCGCTGGGCTCGGCGATGCCTTTTGCAAGCAGTTCCTGTCGCTCAAACGAGCAGAGTGGGACGCATACCAACAGCAGGTTTCGCCCTGGGAACTGGCGCGGTACGCTGACGCGTTTTAGGGACAGGGTCGCGCACGGTCGCCGCGCGCCAGCGATTCTTCGCACCCGCAGAGTGCGCCGCCAGGGGCGATGGCGCCTTTTGGAATGCACAGCGAATTTTCGCATTGCAAAATACAGCGGGTTCCAGTGGTGCTTGTTGATTTTGCATCTTGCGATACATATTCCATATTGCGAATTGAAGCTCTCAAGTCTATGATTTTATTAAGGAAAATTTAGGTCTTATATAAGACACAAGAGCTGACTTTAGTCTTATATAAGACCTAAAATACCCGCCTAGGCACCGTACTTGCATTGCAAGCGGTGCAAACGTTTTACCAACTCTGGAGTGTTCACATGACCCCATCCCTCACCGCACAACCAAGCCGCGAGCAACAAATTGCCGCCCTGGAAAAAGACTGGGCCACCAACCCCCGTTGGAAAGGCATTACGCGCGGTTACTCTGCCGCTGACGTCGTTCGCCTGCGTGGGTCTTTCCCCATCGAGCACACCCTGGCCCGCCGCGGTGCCGAAAAGCTGTGGAACCTGGTCAACACCGAGCCCTACGTCAATTGCCTGGGCGCGCTCACCGGCGGCCAGGCCATGCAGCAAGTCAAGGCCGGCGTCAAAGCCATTTACCTGTCGGGCTGGCAAGTCGCGGCCGACAACAACTCTTACGCCTCGATGTACCCCGACCAGTCGCTGTACCCCGTGGATTCGGTGCCAACCGTGGTCGAGCGCATCAACAACACCTTCCGCCGTGCCGACGAAATCCAGCATTCCAAAGGCATTGACGCGGGCGACAAGGGCTATATCGACAACTTCGCGCCCATCGTGGCCGATGCCGAAGCCGGTTTTGGCGGCGTCCTGAACGCTTTTGAGTTGATGAAGGCCATGATCAAGGCAGGAGCCGCTGGCGTGCATTGGGAAGACCAACTCGCCTCCGTCAAAAAATGCGGCCACATGGGCGGCAAAGTGCTGGTGCCCACCGCCGAAGCCTGCCAAAAGCTGATCGCGGCGCGCATGGCCGCCGACGTCTGTGGCGTGCCCACGCTGGTGATTGCCCGCACCGACGCCGAAGCCGCTGACCTCTTGACCAGCGATTACGACGACAACGACAAGCCTTTCCTGACCGGTGAGCGCACCGCCGAAGGCTTTTACAAAACCCACAAGGGCATTGACCAGGCCATTTCCCGCGCCGTGGCCTACGCCGAATACGCCGACCTGGTGTGGTGCGAAACCGGCACGCCTGATCTGGAATTCGCCAAGAAATTTGCCGATGCCGTGCACGCCAAACACCCCGGCAAAATGCTGGCCTACAACTGCTCGCCATCGTTTAACTGGAAGAAAAACCTGGACGACGCCACCATCGCCAAGTTCCAGCGCGAGCTCGGCGCCATGGGTTACAAGTACCAGTTCATCACCTTGGCTGGCATCCACTCCATGTGGTACAACATGTTTGACTTGGCGCAAGACTACGTGGCACGCGGCATGACCGCTTACGTGGAAAAAGTACAAGAACCCGAATTTGCCGCCCGCGACCGTGGTTACACCTTCGTGAGCCACCAGCAAGAAGTGGGAACCGGCTACTTTGACGAAGTCACCACCGTCATCCAAGGCGGCAAGTCCAGCGTGACCGCGCTGACCGGCTCAACCGAAGAAGAGCAGTTCCACTGAAAATTGACAGCGCCGGGCCAGCGTAAAATCTGGCTCGCGTTTCAACCCACCTCAAGCGCGGCACCTGCCGCGCTTTTTTGCTTTATGACCATGGTTCAGATCACACTTCCCGACGGCTCTCTGCGCGAATTTCCCGGCCCCGTCACCGTGGCCGAGGTGGCAGCATCGATTGGCGCCGGTCTGGCCAAAGCGGCACTCGCCGGCAAGATTGCCGGCGTGGTAGTGGATACCAGCCACACCATCAGCGCCAATAGCGCCTTGTCCATCATTACCGCCAAAGACGCCGACGGACTGGAAGTGATTCGCCACTCCACCGCGCATTTGTTGGCCTACGCGGTGAAAAGCCTGTTCCACGACGCCCAGGTCACCATCGGCCCGGTCATCGAGCACGGGTTTTTCTACGACTTTTCCTACAAGCGCCCCTTCACGCCCGACGACTTGGCGCTGATTGAGAAAAAAATGACCGAGCTCGCCGCCAAGGACGAACCCGTTACGCGTCGCGTGCTGCCGCGTGACGAGGCCGTGGCCTATTTCAAAAGCCTGGGCGAGCATTACAAGGCCGAGATCATTGAGAGCATTCCCGCCGATCAGGAAGTGTCCCTGTACCGCGAAGGTGATTTTGAAGACCTGTGCCGCGGCCCCCACGTGCCCAGCACCGGCAAGCTCAAATTCTTCAAGCTCATGAAGCTGGCCGGCGCCTACTGGCGCGGCGACCACAAAAACGAGATGCTCCAGCGCATTTACGGTACCGCCTGGGCCACCAAAGACGAGCTGCAACAGCACCTGACCATGCTCGAAGAGGCTGAAAAACGCGACCACCGCAAACTTGGGCGCGAGCTCGATTTGTTCCACATTGATGACCACGCCCCTGGTTTGGTGTTCTGGCACCCCAAGGGCTGGACGCTGTGGCAGGGCGTCGAGCAGTACATGCGCCGCGTGTACCAAGACAACGGCTACCTGGAAGTCAAAGGTCCGCAAATCATCGACAAAGGCCTGTGGGAGAAAACCGGCCACTGGGACAAGTACCGCGAAAACATGTTCGTTACCGAGTCTGAAAAGCGCGAATACGCCTTAAAGCCGATGAACTGCCCCGGCCACATCCTGATCTTCAAGCAAGGCATCAAAAGCTACCGTGATCTGCCGCTGCGTTACGGTGAATTTGGCCAATGCCACCGCAACGAACCCTCGGGCGGCTTGCACGGCATCATGCGCGTGCGCGGCTTTACGCAGGACGATGGCCACATTTTCTGTACCGAAGACCAAATCCTGCAGGAGTGCGTGGATTACACCGCCCTGCTGCAAAAGGTCTACACCGATTTTGGTTTCAAGAACATCATTTACAAGGTCGCCACGCGCCCCGAAAAACGCATTGGCTCGGACGAGAGCTGGGACAAGGCCGAACACGCCCTCATGGAAAGCCTGCGCGCATCGGGTTGCGAGTTTGAAATTTCGGAGGGCGACGGTGCGTTTTATGGCCCCAAGATCGAATACACCCTGAAAGACGCCATCGGCCGACAGTGGCAATGCGGCACCATGCAGGTCGATTTCTTCATGACCGAGCGCTTGGACGCCGAATACGTGGGTGAAGACGGTGCCCGCCACCGCCCCGTCATGCTGCACCGCGCCATCGTCGGTAGCCTGGAGCGATTTATCGGAATTTTGATTGAGGAAAGCGCCGGCGCGTTGCCGACCTGGCTGGCGCCCGTGCAAATCGCGGTGCTCAATATCACCGACGCACAGGCCGATTACGCCCGTTCTGTGGCCAAAACGCTGCAAAATCAAGGGCTTAGGGTGGAGCTAGACCTTAAAAACGAAAAAATTACGTATAAAATACGCGAGCATTCGATGCAGAAGCTGCCCTATCTGCTGGTCGTAGGTGACAAAGAGATGGCAGCTGGTTCCGTCGCAGTGCGCGCCCGGGGAGGTAAAGACCTCGGTGCAATGCCGCTAGATGCCTTCGCGCAACTAATCAAAAGCGACATTGCTGACAAATCCCTTGTCTAAGGTTGTTTCCAAAGATGAAGTTGGTCCGTCGCGTGCTGCGCGGTTT
>CANFNE010000186.1 GCA_947448105.1 Burkholderiales bacterium | reverse complement strand
CTTTCCACGCGGGCGTGTATGCCACGCAGATGGGGTAGTTTTAAGCTGACGGCCGCTTGCTGCACAAAGGCGGCTTTCTTGGCCACCGTGTCCACGCAGTGCACCGTCATCGTCGGGCAGCAAATCGCCAGCACCACACCGGGCAGACCGGCGCCAGCGCCCACGTCCAGCACGCGCACCGCCTCATTGCACCCGAGCGCTGCGAGCTGCGTGCGCAAAGGGCGCACCACCGCCAGGCTGTCAAGCAAATGGTGGGTGAGCATGTCGTGCGGGTCGCGCACGGCGGTCAGGTTGTAGACGCGGGTCCATTTTTGGATCAGGTCTACATAGTCGAGCAGGGCGGTGATTTGCGCCTCGTCCAGCGCCAGCTCCAAGGCTTGCAGCCCTGCGCGCAGTTGCGGCTCCAGTGCGCGACTCACGCCTGCGCCTCAGAGGTCGCCGCCAAGGGGGCCTTGGCGGCAAAGTCGCGGAAGTTGCCTTTTTTCAGGAGGATCAGCAAAAGCGAAATGGTGGCCGGGGTGATGCCTGAGAGGCGAGAGGCCTGGCCCAGGGTTTCGGGGCGCAGCTGGTTCAGGCGCTGGCGCGCCTCAATGCTCAGGGCGGACACCTGCATATAGTCCAGCTCCGCGGGCAGACGCAGGTTCTCGTAATGCGCGGCGCGGCCCACTTCTTCCTTTTGCCGCTCGATGTAGCCCGAGTACTTGGCGGCAATTTCCACCTGTTCGATCACGCTGGCCACGAACACGTCCTGGGCTTTGCTGTCGTCCGCTGCCGGCTTGAGCGCCGCACTCGCGTAGCGCCCGGCGTCCAGGCCCATCAGGTCGGCGTAGCGCACGTCGGGGCGGCGCAGCAGCTCGGCCAGGTTGTATTCGTGTTCAATCGCCTTGCCCAACACGCGCTCGGATTCGCAGGCGGCTAGGTTGTTCGGGTTCACCCAGATGGAGCGCAGGCGTTCGGTTTCACGTGAAACCGCTTCGCGCTTGCGGCAAAACGCTGCCCAGCGCGCGTCGTCCACCAGGCCCAAGGCGCGACCGGCTTCGGTCAGGCGCACGTCGGCGTTGTCTTCGCGCAGCTGCAGCCGGAACTCGGCGCGGCTGGTGAACATGCGGTAGGGCTCGGTCACGCCCTTGGTAATCAGGTCGTCCACCAGCACGCCCAGGTAGGCTTCGTCACGCCCGGGCAGCCAGGTATCGCCACTCCAGGCAGTTTGCGCCCCGGCTTGCAGCGCGGCGTTCACCCCGGCGAACAGGCCTTGGGCGGCGGCTTCTTCGTAGCCGGTGGTGCCGTTGATCTGGCCGGCAAAAAACAGTCCTGCAATCTGGCGCGTCTCAAAACTGCTTTTAAGCGCGCGCGGGTCAAAGTAGTCGTACTCGATGGCGTAGCCGGGGCGCAGGATATGCGCGTTTTCCAGGCCCACCATGCTGCGCACCAGCGCGTACTGAATGTCAAAGGGCAGGCTGGTGGAAATGCCGTTGGGGTAGTACTCATGGGTGGTCAGGCCCTCGGGCTCCAAAAAAATCTGGTGGCTTTCCTTGTCGGCAAAGCGGTTGACCTTGTCTTCCACGCTGGGGCAGTAGCGCGGGCCCACGCCCTCGATGTTGCCGGTGAACATGGGGCTGCGGTCAAAGCCGCTGCGAATGATGTCGTGGGTGCGCGCGTTGGTGTGAGTGATCCAGCAAGGCATTTGCTGGGGGTGCTGCTCGACGCGCCCTATAAAACTGAACACCGGCATGGAACTGCCCATGCCGCCGGGCATGCCGTCGCCGGGCTGCTCCTGGCATCTGCTGAAATCAATGCTGCGCCCGTCAATGCGCGGCGGCGTGCCGGTTTTCAGTCGGCCTTGCGCCAGCTTCAACTCTTTGAGGCGCGCGCTCAGGCGAATCGCCGGCGGGTCGCCCGCGCGACCGGCGGCGTAGTGGTTCATGCCCACATGGATCTTGCCGTCCAGAAAAGTACCCGCCGTCAACACCACGGTCTTGGCGCGAAAGCTGATGCCGATCTGCGTGACCGCACCCACCACCCGGTCGCCCTCGACCAGCAGGTCGTCCACGGCTTGTTGAAAGAGCGACAAATTGGGCTGGTTTTCCAGCATGCGGCGAATCGCGGCCTTGTACAAAACGCGGTCGGCCTGGGCGCGGGTGGCGCGCACGGCCGGGCCCTTGCTGGAGTTGAGGATGCGAAATTGGATGCCGGCCTCGTCCGTGGCCAGGGCCATGGCGCCGCCCAGGGCGTCCACCTCTTTGACCAGATGGCCTTTGCCAATGCCGCCAATCGACGGGTTGCAGCTCATTTGCCCCAGGGTTTCGATGTTGTGCGTGAGCAGCAAGGTCTTGCAGCCCATGCGTGCCGCGGCCAGCGCGGCCTCGCAGCCGGCGTGGCCGCCGCCGACGACGATGACGTCAAACTGTTGGGGATAAAGCATGGCGGGCACTCAATTCAGGGGGAGGAGGGCGATTTTACCGGCGCAGGTCCCGACCGACACAGTAAGACGCGCGGGTGACATTCCCTAGTCTTTCCCCTAAGTGTGCTGCCGCTGCCGCTGGGGTAGAGTGATTAGCAACATTACACCGGAGTTCGCCCATGTCCAGCCCCTCCCTCAAAGACCAGGTCAGCCCCGAAGAGTGGCAGTTGCGCGTCGATCTGGCCGCCTGTTACCGCCTGGTGGCCGCCTACGGCTGGAGCGATTTGATCTTCACCCACATCAGCGCGCGCATTCCCGGGCCTGAGCACCATTTCCTGATCAACCCTTACGGCATGCTGTTTGAGGAAGTCACCGCCAGCAGCCTGATCAAGATCGACCAGCAGGGCGAAAAGCTCAGCGAATCACCGCACCCGGTCAACCGGGCGGGTTTTGTGATCCACAGCGCGGTGCACGCGGTGCGCGAAGACGCAGGCTGCGTCTTGCACACCCATACGCGCGCCGGGGTGGCGGTAAGCGCCCAGGCCTGCGGCGTGCTGCCCATCAGCCAGCAATCGACTTTTGTGCTGGCTTCGCTGGCCTACCACGCCTATGAAGGGGTGGCCCTGCACGACGCCGAAAAGCCGCGCCTGCAAGCCGACCTGGGCCAGGCCAACCACCTGATGCTGCGCAACCATGGCCTCTTGGTGGTGGGCAGCAGCATTGCCGAGGCGTTTTTGCTGATGTACAACTTTGAATCCACCTGCCAGATCCAGCTCGCTGCCCAAGCCGGTGGCGCGCTGACCGAAGTGGACCCCCGCATCATTGACGGCGTGGGCCACGCCATGCGCACCCAGACCAGCGGCCTGGGCGGCGCCTTTGCCTGGCCGGCCATGCTGCGCAAACTCGACCGCATGGGCAGCGACTACCGCAATTAACCGTACACCTGTGTTTGGCAAAGCGCCGCCGCAAGCGACCGCCTGCACAGCACCCCGATAGATCACCCCCTGTCTCAGACCCCACAAAGCCCGTACCATGACCACCAGCACCTCGCCAACAGCCCAAACCTTTGATTACATCGTCGTAGGCGCCGGCGCGGCCGGCTGCGTGGTGGCCAGCCGCCTGAGCGAAGACCCCAAAGTGCGCGTTTGCCTGTTAGAAGCCGGTGGCCCGGACAACTCGGTGCTGATCCACGCGCCCATGGGCTTTGCGGTCAGCGCGCCGCTCAAAATCCACAACTGGAGTTACGAGACCATGCCCCAGCCCGGCTTCAACGGACGGCGTGGCTACCAGCCGCGTGGCAAGGTGATGGGCGGCAGCACCTCGATTAACGCCATGGTCTACACCCGCGGCCACCGCGACGACTACGACCACTGGGCCAGCCTGGGTAACCCCGGCTGGAGCTTTGACGAAGTGCTGCCCCTGTTCAAGCGCTCAGAACACAACCACTGCTTTGGCGCCACTGCGTACCGCGGCGCCGACGGCCCGCTGCAAGTGAGCTACCTGCGCAGCCCCAGCCCCCTGAACGAAGTGTTTTTGCAAGCCTGCGAACAAACCGGCCTGCCCCGCACCCCCGACTACAACGGCGAACAACAACTCGGCTGCGGCCCCACCCAGGCCATGCAGGCCAACGGCGAACGCTGCAGCGCGGCCAAGGCCTTTATCACGCCGTACCTGGGGCGCAGCAACCTGACCGTCATCACAGAGGCCCACACCGAGCGCGTGCTGATGGACGGCAAACGCGCCACCGGCGTGCAATACCTGCACAAGGGCCAAACCGTGCAAGCACACGCCACGCGCGAGGTGATCGTGAGCGCCGGTGCCTTTGGTTCGCCGCAGTTGCTGATGCTCTCGGGCATCGGCCCGCAGTCGCAGCTGCAAGCCCATGGCATTGCCACGGTGCACACGCTGCCGGGCGTGGGGCAAAACCTGCAAGACCACGTCACGACCGTGCTGATCCAGCGCACGCCGCGCAAAGAAACCACGTTGGGCGTTTCGCTCTCCGGCTTGGTGACGGTGGTCAAGTCGATATTTGAGTGGCGCAACAAACGCACCGGCTGGATCACGTCCAATGTGGCCGAGTCGCAAGGCTTTTTGAAAACCGACCCCAGCGCCGACAAACCCGACATCCAGCTCGCGCTGTGCACCGGCATCGTGGACGACCACAACCGCAAAACCCATCTCGGCCACGGCTACACCCTGCATGTGACGCTGTGCCGCCCCAAGAGCCGGGGCAGCGTCACGTTGCAAAGCGCTAAATCTACCGACGCACCGGTGATCGACGTGGGCTTCTTCACCCACCCCGACGACATGGCGACGCTGGTCAAGGGCACGCAAATCGGCATGGACATCTTGCAAGCCAAACCGTTTGACGCCTACCGGGGCGAGATGCTGTACCCGGTGGAACGCAACAAGCCCGAGCAAATCGAAGCGTTTTTGCGCGACCACTCCGACACCGAATACCACCCCTGCGGCACCTGCAAAATGGGCCCGCACAGCGACCCGCTGGCGGTGGTGGACGCGCAGCTGCGGGTACACGGCGTGCAAGGCCTGCGCGTGGTGGACACCTCCATCATGCCCACGCTCACCGGCGGCAACACCACGGCGCCCACCATCATGATTGCCGAAAAAGCTGCGGAGATGATCCGCCGCGCCGCTTAGGCGAGACCCCCCCAGCCGCCGGACCG
>CANFNE010000185.1 GCA_947448105.1 Burkholderiales bacterium | reverse complement strand
GGTATTTTCGTTAGCGCTCGCGTGCACCAGGCTGCCATCGGCAAGCACTACGTCAATGCCCCGCAGATTTTCGCAGCCTAGCCCCATTGTGCGGCTGTTCCAGCCAAAGCCGCCTTGTAGCAAGAAGCCACCCATGCCCACGGTGTAAGCGTGGGCCACTGGAAAGAATAGCCCTTGCTTGGCGAGCACTGCGTTCAGGTCGCCCGAATGGCAGCCCGGGCCGATAGTCGCAGTTTGGTTGGCGGTGTTGACTTCGATGCTGCGCAAGCGTGACATGTCGATCAGCAAGCACCCTTCGCGGATATGGTTTTGCGACCAGCTGTGGCCGCCTGAACACACGGTGACTTTGAGTCCGTTTTCACGCGCTTGGTTGACTCCGGCAATGACATCGCCGACGTCGTTGGCTTGCACCAGGATTGCAGGCCGCCGGCCCGGGTCGCGTGCGTTAAAACTGGTGTCCAAAACTGCTGCGTCAAAGCACTTGTCGCCGCGTTACAGTGTTACACCTCTACCTTTCATTTTCAACATTATTTTCTCCCGTTTTTAGTTGTTAATCAGCTCAGGGTTTTACGCGTTCTACGCATGTGGAATTGAATTGTTTATTTGAAAGAATATTTATTATTTCAATAATATAAAAGTCAAGTTTCTAGGGCGAACGACCTAGAGTCTGAATATCCGATGGAAAGCACATGTCGGAGGCGTAAAGCAAGGGGTATCTCGCAGTTATGTAGCTCAGGTATGAGCAATACATACGCTATTCAATCTCCCTCAGCGATCACGCCCTGCCCGCGATTCTGTGTGTTCATTAGAAGATGCATGGGCGGATGGTCAATATTTCAATAGGCGTTTCTTTCCGAAAATAGCCAGTGCAGGCGGAGCAGGGTTAGGGCAGACCTGTGTGCCTGCGTTTCGATAAGCGCAGCGAGGGGAAAGAAGTTGTCCCGCTCCGCCAATGGATATCACCACATACTTTGCAGCTTCTCACCTGCCGAGTACCAGAGTGATCTTCAACATCCACTGGACGTCTATGGCGTGCCGCCGATAGTCCTCCTTTGAGGTTCGTCGGCGGTGCGCTAGCAACTTAGAATTTATTCGCAGCTGCGATAGTGGGCTTTGCTTTTCTGGCAACGCGCTTTTTTGCGGTCACTGGACTTGTCGTTGCTTTGGTGGTGACGCGTTTGGCCGAACTGTCGCTAGGTAGTGCTGGTGGCTTGGAGAGGCGTTGGACGGCATGCGTCAGCGCTTCAACGCGGGCCAGAATAGTCTTTACGTCCTTGTCCGATGGGACACCTAATTTGTGCATCGCCTTGGCCACGCCAGCTTCAAAAACCGCTTCCATTTTCCCAAGCTGGTCCGTGGCCTTGCTTGAAAGTCCAGATGCAATACCCTGCACCTTGATGGTGGCCTTTGCAATTCTTGCTTCAGCTGCGCTTTGTGTCTTGCGTTGAATTTCCATACCTTCCTTGACTAGGGTGTCGAAGGCCTTATTGCCCTCTGATTGGGCGCGTGTGAAGGCGGCCAGCCCCGCGTGCCAAATTTGCTGGGCTGAATCCTTCACAGTCCTTGCTGCGTCGGTGACCGGTATCGGATTGGCTTGCTGTTTCTTGACCATGGCGTGGTGTCTCCTTGAAAGTAGATGGGACGATAAGTTTATCAATAAACGTAGTAATTTTGAATAGTTTATTGCGAAAAATGAAAATGATGCTTGTATGCAATGCGACACGGATCTGTGTTTAGTCCCTCATGCAGACAAGCCCTAAGTGATACATCACTTCAAAATAGTTGGATGCGGGTCGAAGCGGGAAAATGGTTGGAAGCGGTAACCCTTGGGCGCGTTCGGATTGCCCGTGTGGGCAAAGGCCGCCCAGGCGGCGCGCAGTCTGTACCCGCTTGCGTGGACTTCGTGCCATAGACTGCTGCCCAACAGCATTGCACCTTGCCAACTCGCTTCGTCACCAAGCAACATGGGTAAGTCGATGCAGTGACCGGCGCCATAGCGGTTGTTGGCAAAGCAAGTATCCAGGCGGTAGAGGTACGTCTTTTTCGGGGCAGCGCGCGGGTCGCTGCGCGTTTGCGCGAACGTCAGTGCGGGCAGGGAAAACAGCTGGCGTGTTAGCAGTTTTGCCACGAGGCCGTCGGCTAGGCGGGGCAGGGCAAAGCGCAGCGGCGGGAGTCTGTTCTTTGCCACACCGACGAAGGGCGCCGCGTCGTCGCGCGCCCATCCAAGCATCGCATCGACCGCATGAGCAGCCGCTGGTGCTTCTTTGCTGAAGGCGGGGCTGAAAGGCAGCGGTATGGTGACCTGCGGCGCGACCTTCGCCTGCGCCCACAGCAAGGCCTGTATGCTGGCGCGGTAAGGGTCTTGTTGCAGTTCCGCACGAAACCGGATGGCCACCCGCGCCTGGTCGTGCGCAGACTGTCGCACGCTCAGCGGCGCACTTTGAAGGATGACGCGTTGGAAGAGCGACTGCGCTGCGTGCTCGGTGAGCAGCTTGAACACCGAGTGCCCGCCCGCCGACTGACCGAACAATGTGACGCGCGCGGGGTCGCCGCCAAAAGCATGGATATTTCGCTGCACCCATTGCAACGCAGCCAGTTGGTCTAGCGTGCCGCAATTGGTCTGACCGCCGTCTACGGCCAGAAAACCAAAGGCGCCCAGCCGGTAGCTGATAGAAACCACCACCACATTGCCTTCTTCGGCCAACCGGTGCGCGCTGTAGCAGGGCAGCTCGCCGCTTCCATGCAGGTAACCGCCACCATGGATCCAGACCATCACCGGTCGCAGGCCTCGTAAGGCTGGCGTGGCGATAGACAGTACCTGGCAGTCCTCGGATTGATCCAAAGGTACTTTGGGGCTGCCGATGAAAAATGCCAGCGGGTCAGGCGCTTGTGGACACATGGGGCCAGGCCGGGTGGCTTCGCGCACGCCTGCCCAGGGTGGGTAGGGCTCAGGCGCCTGAAAGCGCGCGGCGCGCGCATACGGGATTCCACGAAAAACGCAAACGCCACCCTCTGACGTGCCGGCCAAGTGACCTGCGGGCGGGGTGGCGATGCAAACGGACTTGTCCACAAGGTGCGCGCCGAACGATTTGGCTTACTTGGCCATTTTGAGTGCGTTGGCTAGGTACTCAAGCTCGTCGTCGCAGGCCTCTTCAGACTGCTTCTGAGCAAACTTTTGGATGCTGCCGCCCAGAAAGGGCACGCTGGATTGGGCGCTGTGGGTGATGTCGTATACGCAGCCTTTGCCAGTAGCACGCAGTGAAAACTCCGCGCTCAGCCGCACCGGCTGGCCCACCATTTCGACCGACATGCTGCCAGTAGCCTCGCCCTTGTCGCCCAGGATCCAGGTTTCTTCGAGCACCAGGTCGGATTCAGGCGGAAGCACCTTGGCCAGTATGCCTGGCAATTCGCGGCTGACGCGGCGGTGCATGGTGACGATGCACTGGCCGGCTTTCTTTTTGGTCTTGACGCTGGCGCTGATGTCGCCCAAAGCCAGGCATCGGGCCTCCAGCCACTTGGCGTTGGTCAACAGGTCGAGGACGCTTTGGACAGGAGCATTGATTTTGTATTGCATGGTTTAAGCCGTCATGGAAGTTTTGGGGGCCGGTGAAGGGATGGGGCTGGCGGGTTTGCGGGTAAGAAGTGTTGTGGCGCCGGTTTTGACGGGCGGCGAGGCGGCAGCCTTGGCCGCCGTCTTGCGGGCTGCAGTTGCTGGCCGTTTGCGCCTTGGTTTGGCGGGCTCGCGGACCGGTCCTGCTCCTGGGGCGGCAGTTTCACCATTGGCAGCCCTGGAGGCCACGGCTGGCGCTCTCGTGAGCAGCGACTGCACGCCGCCGATCAGACCGGCAATAAGGCCGCGCTGCGGGTCTTTGGATTGCACTTTGCGCAGCGCGATCAATTGCGCCTCAATGGACTCCTTGACCGCGTCGCGTACTTCGGTCAGCACCGCCGGGTCGTCGGATTCGCCCTTATGTTTCGCGGTTTCTATGGGTTCGCCAAATGAGTAGTAAAAACGTTCAGGACGTGGAACCATGGACAAACCCAAGCCACGCGAAAGCGGAAAAAGCTGCTCACCGTCGCCGATCAATTTGCTGCCCAGGCCGGTGGTCTTAAGCCACTTGACCAGCCGCGAGCCCATGACGTCGTTGGAGTCGATCAGGATGTCATAACACTCTTCTGCGCCCACGGCGGCAAACGGAATGATGCGGTAGCCGTGTTCCACCGCCATGCGCGCAAAGCCGGTGCGGTCTTTCCAGATGAGCTGGTAGGCCTCGCCTTTGCGCTTGGCCACTTCGCGCGAGCCACCCGGGAACACCATGATGTGAGCGCCGCTGTCCATCAGGGCGCTGCAGTTTTCGCGCGTGCCCACCACGCTGCCGATCCACTTGAAAATATCACGCCAGACCGGGATCTTGTAATGCATGCGGTCGGCCAGGCCGCGGATATAGACGCCTTTGCGCTGGTAAACCTCATAGCCCAGTAGCGGTACATCGAGCATGCCGTAAATGGTGTGGTTGCCGACAAACAGCGTGGGGCGCTTGGGGTCGATGTTTTCCAAGCCAGTCATCCAAGGTCGGTGCCACAGGCGGTGCACGGCCAGTAGACGGCCCATGGTTTTTGCGGCCGGCGGGGTGTACTCCGCCACAGTGCTTTTGTTGCTTCTAGTCATACTGAGTCTCCCGTTACAAACAAAAATTCGAGCAATAAACAATTTCATTATTGCAGAGACTTATAAATTTGAAAAGTAATGTTCTTGTTAAATATGAACGCTTTTTTGGTTTTTTTGCCATCTTCCCTTGGAGCGCCGTAGGCGCAAAGGCAGGTGTTTCAGCCCAAACTCTTTACCGCGCTGCAGGGTTACGACCGTAAGCGCCTGGTTCAGGATATTGGTGCCGGGCTGACGGTGGGTGTGGTTGCGCTGCCACTGTCTAGGGCCATCGCTATTGCCTCGGGGCTGGCGCCTGAGACCGGCTTGTTTACCGCAGTCCTTGCAGGTTTTCTGATCTCACTGCTTGGCGGCAGCCGGGTACAGGCGGGTGGCCCAACCGGTGCCTTCATGGTGATCGTCTACGGCGTCGTGCAGCGCTACGGCGTGGCAAACCTGAAG
>CANFNE010000184.1 GCA_947448105.1 Burkholderiales bacterium | reverse complement strand
GTGGTGCCGGGGCGCTGCACTTTCAGCCTGGACGTGCGCGCCACCACCGACGCGGTGCGCGACGCCTGCGCCGCCGACGTCCGCGCCGAGCTGGCCGCGATTTGCGCACGCCGGGGCCTGCACTACACGCTGGAAGAAACCCTGCGCGCCGCCGCCGCCCCCAGCGCCCCGGCCTGGCAGCAGCGCTGGGAAAGCGCGGTGCAGGCGCTGGGCTTGCCGCTGTTCCACCTGCCCAGCGGCGCCGGCCACGACGCCATGAAGCTGCACGAAATCATGCCCCAGGCCATGCTGTTTGTGCGCGGCCTGAACGCCGGCATCAGCCACAACCCGCTTGAATCCATTACCAACGACGACGCCGACCTCTGCGTGCGCGCCTTTGCCAACCTGCTTGACCAACTCGCCTCGGAACAACCATGACACACGCCTCAATCAACTACGCCGCCCTGGACGCCTGGGTCGATGCCCACTTTGACGAGGAAGTGCGCTTTTTGCAGCAACTCGTGCAAGTGCCCACCGACACGCCGCCTGGCAATAACGCGCCCCACGCCGAGCGCACCGCCGACTTGCTGCACGCCTTTGGCTTTGAGGCCGAAAAGCACGCCCCGCCCGCAGCCGATGTGCAAGCCGCCGGCCTGCAAAGCATCACCAACCTGGTAGTGCGCCGCAACTACGGCGCCGGCCGCACCGTGGGCCTGAACGCCCATGGCGACGTGGTGCCGCCCGGCGAAGGCTGGACGCACGACCCCTATGGCGGCGAGGTGCAAGACGGCCGCCTGTATGGCCGCGCCGCAGCGGTCAGCAAATGCGACTTTGCCACCTTCACCTTTGCCACCCGCGCCATCGAGGCCTTGGGCGCGCCGCTCAAGGGCAGCGTGGAGCTGTATTTCACCTACGACGAAGAATTTGGCGGCGAACTCGGCCCCGGCTGGCTGCTGCGCCAGGGCATCATCAAGCCCGACTTGCTGATTGGCGCGGCCTTTAGCTACCAGGTCATTACCGGGCACAACGGCTGCCTGCAAATGGAAGTCACGGTGCACGGCAAGATGGGCCACGCCGCCGTGCCCGAGACTGGCGTGGACGCGCTGCAAGCCGCCACCCGCATCCTGAACGCCCTGTACCACCAGAACACGCTCTACCAGCAGATCAGCAGCCAGGTCTTGGGCATCAACCACCCCTATCTGAACGTGGGTCTGATCGAAGGCGGCACCAACACCAACGTGATACCCGGCAAGGTGGTGCTCAAGCTCGACCGGCGCATGATCCCCGAAGAAAACCCGGCCGAGGTGGAAGCCACGCTGCGCCAGGTGATTGCCGACGCAGTGGCACAGTCCCCCGGCATCAGCATTGAGGTCAAACGCATTTTGCTGGCCCATGCGCTTAAACCCCTGCCCGGGAACCAGCCCCTGGTGCAAGCCCTGTGCACGCACGCCAGCGCCGTGTTTGGCGAGCCCATCGAAGCCTCCGGCACGCCGCTCTACACCGACGCGCGCCTGTTCTGCGAACACGGCATTCCGGCGGTGCTCTACGGCTGCGGCCCGCGCACTGTATCGGAGAGCAACGCCAAACGTGCTGACGAAAACATTGCGCTGGAAGACCTGCGCCGCGCGACCAAGGTGGTGGCGCGGGCACTGGCCGATTTACTGGGGTAGTGCGGGCGCGGTGGGGGCTGCCTGCCAATGCGCGTTGTGCGCTGTGTCATAGCCGCGTAGCACGCCCGGGCTAACAATAGAGCGTGTTCCCTTCAACCAGCCCCCCTTTCTGCATTGACTTTGCCCCTTCGCCTTGGACAGGCCAGGTGGGCATGTCCGCATGCCCGGGAGCCGGTGGTGGCAAGGGACGTGTGCAGTCTGAGCGCGTGCTGGCGCAGCATGTGGCGGACATGGCCGCGCAAGACGTCAAGGCCGTGGTCAGCCTGCTCGACACCACCGAATTACAGCGCCTGGGGGCCAAAAATTTACCGCACCATCTGGCGCAGTACGGCATGGATTGGCACCAGTTGCCGGTGGTGGACTATGGCGTGCCTTCGCAGGCGGTGACCTCGCACTGGCAGCGCTTGCTGCCGCAGCTCACCCGGGTCTTGCAAAGCGGCAACATCCTGATCCATTGCGCCCACGGCAAAGGTCGCACCGGCACGCTGGCGGCCACGCTTTTTAAGGCCTGGGGCTGGAGCAGTGACGCGGCCATGGCCCGCGTGCGCCAGTACCGCCCCGGCGCCATAGAAACCCACAAGCAAGAGGCTTATGTGGAGGCCTTTGAGGCCGGGCCGCTGTCCGTGTGCTCTGGCACCTTGGTGGCGCCCTAGCCAGCGCCTTCAGGCAAGGGCCACTTGGCCCATCAATGCGGCGTAGTGCGCCAGCGGTGGCGTCACCTGGCCAGGCACTTTGGCCAGGTCGTCGTAGCGGCGCAGGCGCACCGACTCGGCATAAAACGTCAGTTCTTCAAAGGCGCGTACTTGTGCGTCGTCGTAGCGCCCGCCTTGCAATTCGAGGCTGTGTTTGGAGGCGGGGGACAGCGCGGACCAGTAGCCGGCGTCCACCGCGCACAAATAGCGCTTGGCGTCCACGTGCAGTTTGATGGGTTCGAGCACGGCGTCGGGAAACAGGCTGCGCAAAAAAGGCAGCGCTACAAACTGGTGCAAATCGTCCCTGGCCGGCAGCGCATCTTGGTCGGCCACCGGTGTGCGTTCGGCGCTGAGCATGTGGCCCAGGTCGTGCAATAGCGCGGCCACGACGGTCTCGGGCGCCTCATGGGCTTGTTCGGCCAGGTGCGCGCATTGCAGCGCGTGCTCGAGCTGGCTCACCGCCTCTTGGCCATACCAGGTGGTGGCGCGGCTGCCCAGCAGTTCGACGATTTCGGGGATGGTGAGTGCCATGGGATTCTCCGGGTGGGCAGGGGCAGCGCGGCGGGGTCGCGCCTACAGGGCCCGCACGCCGATGATGGCGAAGCGGACACGGGAACAAAAATAGTCGATCAGTGAGACCGTGGCCCAGATCAACAAAATCACAAAAGCCATTTGTTGCAATTCCAGCGTGCGAATTTGCTCCGACAAAATCAGGCCAATACCACCGGCGCCCACGATGCCGACGATGGACGCGCTGCGGGTGTTGGACTCAAAGGCGTACAGCACCTGGCTCAAGAGCACGGGCAGCAGCTGCGGCAAGATGCCAAAGCGCACCGCAGTCAGCCCCGAGCCGCCGGTCGACAAAACGCCTTCGACGGGTTTGTCGTCCGCCGCCTCAATGGCCTCGGAAAACAGTTTGCCAAAGCTGCCCAGGTCCGACATAAAGAGCGCCAGCACGCCGGCAAAAGGCCCCAGGCCCACGACATTGATCCAGACCAAGGCCCAGATCAGGATGTCTACGCCGCGCAAGGTGTCAAAACTACGCCGCGCAAAAAACTGCACCACGCGGTTGAGCGTGGTGTTGCGCGCCGCCAGAAAACCCAGCGGAAAGGCCACGATGGCCGCCATGAGCGTGCCCAGCAGCGCAATGGCCAGCGTTTCCAGCATGGCGTACAGATAAACACCGGCCAAGGACCAGCTGCCGGGGTGGGGCGGCAGCATGCGCGCCACCATGGCGCCGAGCTCGCCCAGGCCGCCCGCAACGCGTGCGTACGACATATCGAGGCTGTGCAGGCCATAAAGAAACACGGCGAGCGCCACAAAAGCAAAAAGCAAACTGCGCATGCGCCCGCGATACAAGGGTTGAAAGTGCGCGCCATAGCGCTGGCGCAAGGCGAGCGCGCGTTCGGAGGCCGCCAAGTGCGCGCTCATGACTGGCTTTCTTGCCCCAGCAGGCGGTGGCGCACACGCTCGGTCAGTGCGTCAATCAACATGACGCTGCCAATGATGAGCACCAACAGGGCGCTCACATCTGCGTAATAGAACTTGCGAATCACTTCGAGCAGCGTTTGTCCGATGCCGCCTGCGCCCACAAATCCCAGCACGGCGGCGCTGCGCACATTGATCTCAAAGCGCAGCAAGGCGTAGCTGGCAAAGTTGGAGGCGACTTGCGGCAGCACCGCAAAACGCACTTTTTGCAACCAGTTTCCGCCCGTGGCCAGCACGCCGTCGACCGGTTTCATGTCGATGTTTTCCACCACCTCGGCAAACAACTTGCCCAAGGCGCCGGTGGTGTGAATGGCCAGCGCCAGGATGCCGGGCAGCGGCCCCAGGCTAAAAGTCACCACAAAAATCAGCGCGAACACCATCTCCGGCACGGTGCGCGAAAACTCCAGCAGCCGGCGCGTGGCAAACACCAGCCAGGTGCGCTCGGTCATGTTTTTGCTGGCCAGAAAACACAGCACCAGTGCGCCCGCAGCGCCCAGCACCGTGCCCACATAGGCCATCAGCAAGGTCTCGCCCATGAGGGCCAGCCATTTCTTCCAGCCCCAGAACCATTCGACGGGGTCGCTCAGCACCCACTGCCCGTTTTCCAGATGGCCAATTCGCCCCAGGTAGCTGGTGAAGCTGCCAATATTGTCAAAAAACTTGGCGAACGAGATCTCTGCGACCCGTCCGGACAGCAACACGCAGACGCCAAGCACCAGCAGACCAAGCCATAGCTGGTGGCGTTTTGCCGCCACCGCTTGCGCATAGGCGCGGGCCTGCGTGCTGTGCGCAACCATCCCTGATTACTTCTTGCGCAGCACGTCGACGAACTTGTTGAGTTCGACCACAGGCAGGTAGGCTTCGTGGGTAACAGGCTGGAAGGGCTCGTTTTTGCCGCCCGAGAGTTTTTCGAAAGCCGCTTTGTCTTTCTTGGGTGCGTCAAAGAAGGCTTGTTCGATCTTCTTCTTCAGGTCAGCGGGCAGGCTGTCCAAGTAGGCGACGGGCGAGTTCACGATCTGGTCCGACTTGTAGATGATGCGGAAGTCTTCGCGTTTGACCATGCCTTTGTCGGCCATGCGGATCAGCTCGGAATCGGTTTCGTTGTTCCACCAGTTGGCTGCCACATCGACCGTGCCTTGGTTGAGCGCCATCACTGCATTCACATGGCTGCCGCTGTAGACCACTTTGCTGAAGAACTCGTCGGGTTTGATACCCATCTTGTCCATGGCATAGCGTGGCACGTTGTTGCCGGAGGTGGAGTTGGGATCGACCAAGGCGATGCTCTTGCCCTTGAGGTCTTCAATCTTTTG
>CANFNE010000183.1 GCA_947448105.1 Burkholderiales bacterium | reverse complement strand
GCCCTGCATCAGCGGGTACAAAAACTCGTGCACGCTGATCGACTGGCCGGCCTTGAAGCGGTCATGAAAGTCGTTGCGCTCCATCATGCGCGCCACCGTGTAGCGGCTGGCGAGCTGAATCATGCCGCGCGCGCCCAGCGGATCGCTCCACTCGCTGTTGTAGCGAATCTCGGTTTTGGCCGGGTCCAGCACCAGGCTGGCCTGTTTGTAATAGGTCTCGGCGTTGCGCTTGATTTGCTCGGCAGTCAGCGGCGGGCGCGTGGTGTTGCGCCCGGACGGGTCGCCAATCATGCTGGTGAAGTCGCCGATCAAAAAAATCACCGTGTGGCCCAGGTCCTGCAACTGGCGCATTTTGTTCAGCACCACAGTGTGGCCCAGGTGGATATCGGGCGCAGTCGGGTCCAGCCCGAGCTTGATGCGCAGCGGCTTGCCCGTGGCCTCAGCGCGCGCCAGCTTTTTGACCCACTCTTCCTGGGGAATCAGTTCGTCGCAGCCGCGCAGGGAAACGGCCAGCGCCTCGCGCACGCGGTCGGTCACAGGAAAGGTGGGGGGACTTGCTTGGTTCATAAAGATGGTGTGGGGCTGGGGAAGGCTGCCGCTTTTCGGTCGGATTTTGAAGCCCGATAGAATGGGCTTTGAATTTCACGCGCGTTTTGGCTCAGGCAGACGATTTTAGTCGCCGCCAAAATGCACCCCGGTGCGGTGGCTGCCTGCCCCCCGCCCTGCGAGGAGCCCCATTTTGAGTTTGAACCTGACCCAAGCGGTCCAAGCCGCCGCACACCGCGTCGCCCTGGCACTGCACCAGCACCCCCAGCGGGTGCTCGCCGCTGTCGCAGCCCTGCTGCTCGGTGGCGCAGGTGCGAGTTTCGCGGTTGCCACTCTGGCCCCGGACGCCGCCAACCTGCCCAAGCGCACCCTGGTCGAGGCCGTACAACCCCTGCCCCTGGCACCCCAATTTGAAGCCCTGGCGACCCAGGCCATGCGCTTGTACCGCACCGACCTGACGCGCAGCACCGACACCGCTGACACCCTGCTCAAACGCCTGGGCGTGTCTGACGTGGCAGCCGCCGCCTTTATGCGCAGCGACCGCTTGGTGCAACAAACCCTGATGGGCCGCGCCGGACGCAGCGTCAGCGCCGAAGTGGACGAGCGCAGCGGCCTGCTGGCTTTGAGCGCGCGCTGGAGCCCCGAGGACGACGGCAACTTCAAGCGCCTGACCATCAGCAAATCGGCCCAGGGCTACGCCTCCAAAATCGAGACCTTGCCCCTGACCGTCAGTTCGCGCATGGCCGGCGGCGTGATCCAGTCTTCGCTTTTTGCCGCCACAGACGACGCACGCATTCCTGACACGATTGCGGTGCAAATGGCCGAAATCTTCTCCGGCGACATCGACTTTCACCGCGCGCTGCGCAAGGGAGACCGCTTTTCTGTGGTCTACGAGACGCTCGAAGGCGACGGCGAACCGCTGCGCACCGGACGCGTGCTGAGCACCGAATTCGTCAATGCGGGCAAAACCTTCCAGGCCATGTGGTTCCAGGAACCCTTGGGTGGCACCAGCCCCAGCGCCACCCACGCCCTGAGCAAAGGCGGCTACTACACGCTGGCGGGTGAGAGCCTGCGCCGCGCGTTTTTGGCCTCGCCGATGGCGTTCTCCCGCGTAACCAGCGGGTTTTCCATGCGCTTCCACCCGATTTTGCAAACCTGGCGCGCCCATTTGGGCGTGGACTATGGCGCAGCCACCGGCACACCGGTGCGCACCGTGGGTGACGGTGTGGTCGAATTTGCAGGGGTGCAAAACGGCTTTGGCAACGTAGTGATGGTCAAACACGGCGGCAACACCACCACCGTGTACGCCCACTTGAGCAAAATCAACGTACGCAGCGGACAACGGGTGCAGCAAGGCGACAACGTCGGCCTGGTGGGTGCCACCGGCTGGGCCACCGGACCGCACCTGCATTTCGAGTTCCGCGTGGGTGGCGTGCACAAAGACCCGCTTACTTTGGCACGCGCGCAAACGTCCGTGCCCTTGGCCACCGCGCTCAAGCCGCTGTTTGACAAGTCAGCCCAACTGGTGCGCGCCCAGCTCAGTGCAGCCGCCCAGGTGCAAGTCGGCAACGTCCAGTAACAGCGAGCGCCGGTGCCAGCGCCTGCGCTTTTCATCGGCCTGATGTCAGGCACGTCCATGGACGGCGTGGACGGCGTGCTGGCCGACTTCGGGGACCCAAGCCAGCCTGCGCGCGTGCTTGCCAGCGCCAGCCGCCCTTTTGGCTCCGCGCTGCGGCAAGAGTTACTCGCCCTGAACACCACCGGCGATAACGAACTCCACCGCGCCGCACTCGCCGCCAATGCCTTGGCCCGGCTTTACGCCCACGTCGTGACCGATTTGCTGCAAGCCGGTCCGATTGCCCCCGCCCAGATCACCGCGATTGGCGCCCACGGCCAAACCGTGCGCCACCGGCCTCAAGCGTTCGACGGCACCGGCTACACCCTGCAACTCAACCAGCCCGCCCTGCTGGCCGAGTTGTGTGGCATTGACGTGGTGTCCGACTTTCGCAGCCGCGATGTGGCCGCAGGTGGCCAGGGCGCGCCGCTGGTGCCGCCATTTCACCGCGCCGCCTTTGGCCACGCCACGCAAAGCCGCGCGGTGCTCAATATCGGCGGTATTTCCAACATCACGCTCTTGCCAGGTGCAGCCAGCGCTGCGGATGCGCCGCTGATCGGCTTTGACTGCGGCCCGGGCAATGCGCTGATGGACGCCTGGTGCCATATGCACACCGGCGCCGCGTTTGATGACCGGGGCCGCTGGGCAGCGCAAGGTGTGGTGCAGGCTACGCTGCTTTCCGCCCTGCAAGACGAACCCTTTTTTGCCAAACCACCCCCCAAAAGCACCGGGCGCGACCTGTTCAATCTGCCCTGGCTGCGCCAGCGCCTGGCTGGGTTTGAAGGTCTGGCGGCGCAAGACGTGCAAGCCACGCTGACTGAGCTCACGGCGCAGGCCTGCGCCCAATCGCTTCGCTGGGCCTCTGAGCGTCCGGAATTGCTGGTGGTGTGCGGCGGCGGCGCGCTCAATGCCTATTTAATGCAGCGCCTGCACGTAGCGCTGCCGAGCATCCGCGTTTGTAGTTCTGCCGCGCTTGGAGTTGCACCCACTGAGGTGGAAGCACTCGCTTTTGCCTGGTTGGCGCAACAAACCGTGATGCGCAAAACAGCCAGCGTCGCAAGCGTTACGGGCGCACAAGGCGCCCGTATCTTAGGAGCCGTTTACCCGGCTTGAGTGAAAGTCTGGCCCGCGCAGCGGCGAGCAGGACCGTAGCGATGGCTTAGGCCGAGAACGACGAGCCGCAGCCGCAGGTGGTGGTGGCGTTGGGGTTTTTGATCACAAACTGCGCACCCTGCAGGTCTTCCTTGTAATCAATCTCAGCGCCAACCAGGTACTGGTAGCTCATGGCGTCAATCAACAGTGACACACCATTTTTGGTCATGGTGGTGTCATCTTCGTTGGTGATTTCGTCAAAGGTAAAGCCGTACTGGAAACCCGAGCAGCCGCCGCCCTGCACAAAAACACGGAGCTTCAGGTCGGTGTTGCCTTCTTCGGCAATGAGATCAGCCACTTTGGCCGCTGCGCTGTCGGTAAACAGGATGGGGGCGGGCATTTCTGGGGGCATGGTTTCAGCAAGTGCGCTCATAGGGGTCGTTCCGGGAAAATTGAAAAGGTGTATTAATAGTACAGTGTTTTGCTCGGGATTGAAATCAATCCGGCATTGCCTCTGTTGGCTGTGCGGGCATTGGCTCGTTACCAAGAATCGGCGTCAAGCGCCCCGCAATCAAGGCGCCTTGGTGCATTTCCAGCGCGCCGTATTCCACATCCCCCTCAATGCGCGCGTTGGGCTGCAACTCCAGCATCATGCGGGCCGAAACCGCTCCCTTGACCGTGCCGTTGATGATGATGTGGTCGGCGGTCACGGCACCGGTAATGACCGCCGACTCGGCGATCACCAAAATGCTCGGGTTGTTGTCCACCGGACGCACATTGCCGGTAATGGAACACTCCACGCGCATGCCTTCGGCGAAGAAAATATCACCCACGACGCGCGCGCCTTGGGCCACAAGGCTCTTCAATGGCGGCTGTTTTTTCTTGTTGAACATACAAATCCTTAAGTGCGTTGGATAGTAACCGGCGCCTCTAGGCTCACAGCTTGATGGTCTGGCTGGCACGCGCAGCGCTGCCTTCAAGCACTTTGGCCGTCATGCCCTTGATGCTGACTTGCGCCGGCACGTCAAACACACCTTCCTGGCGCCCGTATTGCTGCACCTTCAGAGGAACACTGATTCCGGGCGCAGGGCTGCTCCAGGGCTTGCCCGCCAGCGTGCCGGTAAAGCTGATTTCCAGCCGGCCCACCAGCTCAGGCGCATTTTTCTTGCTTTGAATCACCAGCACCTGCCAGCGGATCTTGCCGCCATCGGTGGTTTCGGCCTGCATGCCGCGGATCGCCACCGCTTCAGCCGATGAGGCGGGAATGAGTTTCTCGAAGAAGCCCAGGTCATCGCGCAGGCGGCGGTTGTCTTCGTCGAGCTGCTTGACTTTGGCGGCCAGGCTTTCGCTGGACGCTTTTTCGGCCGCTACCAGAGCGCCGGCCGTGTTGGCGATGGACTGCGCCTGGTTGCGCTGCTCCAGCGCGGCGTCCGTCTGGGCTTGCAGCGTTTTGACCTTGTCGCGCAACTGCAGCAGTTCGCTCTGGCTGCCGTTTTCCAGTCCGGCGATGTCGCGGCCAAACTCAAAAGCCCATAGACCAATGGCGGCGCAAAAACCAAATACCAGGGCCACGATGGCCCAGCGCACCGGCCAGGGCATGGCGCTGCGCACCGACATGCGGGGGGCGCTGATGGTCAGGCGGCGGCGTAAGAGTCGAAATCGCACTTGGTGAGGTTCCCAAAAAGAACAAAAGCCACCCAAGCGTTGCCCGGGCGGCCTTTGTGCATGTCCGGTAAAGGATTAACGCTTGGAGAACTGCTTGCGACGGCGAGCGCCGTGGAAGCCGACCTTTTTACGTTCCACTTCGCGCGCGTCACGCGTCACGAAGCCGGCTTGACTCAGCATGGGCTTGAGCGTTGCATCGTAGTCGATCAGGGCACGGGTGATACCGTGGC
>CANFNE010000182.1 GCA_947448105.1 Burkholderiales bacterium | reverse complement strand
GGGTGTGGGCCAGGGCGGCGTCTTCTTGCGGGGTGTGGCCGCGCCGCGCCGTGCCCTTCATGGGCCGTGCCAGCAAGTCGCCGCCCCGCCAGTCAAAAAACAACTCGGGCGACACCGACAGCAGCTGCCCGTGGGCGCCCGTGTCGATGTAGGCCGCATAGCCACCGGGCTGGGCGCGTTGCAGCGCGGCAAACAAGGCTTGCGCGCCACCCCTCTGCGAAGTGCCGTTTGTCAGTGTCAGCGCGCCCTGCATTTGCGTGGTGAAGTTGACCTGGTACAGCTCGCCCTGGCCAATGGCTTGCAAGAGCGTGGCCATGGCGGCGTCAAAGTCGGCGCGCGCCAGCAGCGGCTGCCAGTCCACGCGCAGCGCGGCGATGGGCGCGGCGCTGGGTTCGTCGCCGGGCGCTGAGGAACCATCGGGCCAGGGCAAAGCCTGGTCGTAGACGGCAAACCAGGCCAGCGGCCCTGGGGCCTCACTGGGCGCATGCACGGCCAAGGCGGCGTCAAAGGCGGGCGCGGCTTCGTACGCCACATAGCCCACGCACCAGCGCCCCGCCATGGAATGCGCCTGCACCGCGTCCAGCACGCCGCGCACCTCGCTCAGCGTGTCGGCCTGCACATGCAAGCGCGCCGCACCAAAGGCCAGGCGCAGGCGCGGCGCTCCCGGGTCTTGCGGATCAGAAAAGTCGATCAGCGCCGAGCAGCTTCCCGCAGCCACAGGCAAATCAGGCGCAGCGGTCGCAGTGTTGGTCAAACCAGCAGGAATCACGCTGCCCCGATGTGGGGCACCAGGCCGGCCGTGGGCTGGCCGCCCTTGAGCGCGGCGGTAAAGGCCAGCATGCGGTCAATGGGCAGGCGCGCGCGCAGGCCCAAAGCGGGGTCTACGAACACTTCGTTGGCGCCAGTCTCCAGCACGTGGGCCACGCCAGCCAGGCCGTTCATGGCCATCCAAGGGCAGTGTGCGCAGCTTTTGCAGGTGGCGCTGTTGCCGGCCGTGGGCGCTTCGATAAAGGTTTTGCCGGGGTTCAGGGTGCGCAGCTTGTGCAGCATGCCGCTGTCGGTGGCCACGATAAAAGTGGTGGCGTCCAGGGTTTGCGCGGCTTTCAAAATGGCCGAGGTCGAGCCCACGGCGTCGGCCAGCGCCACCACGTCGGCCGGTGACTCGGGGTGCACCAGCACTTTGGCGCCGGGGTGTTCGGCTACCAGCGCTTGCAGCTCAAAGGCCTTGAACTCGTCATGCACGATGCAGGCGCCTTGCCAAAACACCATGTCTGCGCCGGTTTCGCGCTGGATGTAGCCGCCCAGGTGCTTGTCGGGCGCCCACAATATTTTTTGCCCGGCGTCTTTCAGCGCCCGCACGATGTCCAACGCGCAACTCGATGTCACCACCCAGTCGGCGCGCGCTTTGACGGCGGCGCTGGTGTTGGCATAAACCACCACGGTGCGGTCCGGGTGGGCGTCGCAAAAGGCGCTGAACTCATCTATGGGGCAACCCAAATCAAGCGAACAGGTGGCGTCCAGGTCGGGCATGAGCACGCGCTTCTCAGGACTCAATATCTTGGCCGTCTCGCCCATAAAGCGCACACCCGAAACCACCAGGGTTTGCGCCGCGTGGTCGCGGCCAAAGCGGGCCATTTCCAACGAATCGCTGACCAAGCCGCCGGTGGCCTCGGCCAGATCCTGCAAATCGGGGTGCACGTAAAAATGCGACACCATGACCGCGTTCTTTTCTTGGAGCAGCCGGGCTATTTTTTCTTTCAGCAGCGTGCGCTCAGCGTGCGAGGGTTCGACCGGCACCCGCGCCCAGGCGTGGCGGGTGCTGCAGGCGGGTTGTTCGTATTCGACGTCAATGACGGCGCTGTCCACAGTGGCATTGGCCATCACAAGTCCTCAAAACGCATAGAAAAATCGGTCGCGCGCACGTCTTTGGTCAGCGCGCCTATAGAAATGCGGTCCACGCCGGTGGCGGCAATCTCGCGCACCGTCTGCATATTGACGCCGCCCGAGACTTCCAAAATCGCCCGCCCGGCATTCAGGGCCACGGCCTGGCGCATTTGGTCAAAGCCCATGTTGTCGAGCAGCACCATGCGGGCGCCCGCGCTCAGGGCTTCTTCGAGCTGGGCCAGGGTTTCGACCTCAATTTCGATGAACCCGGCCTGCGCGGCCACCGTCTGCGCGCGCTCTAGCGCGGCGCGCACGCCCCCGGCAGCGGCGATATGGTTCTCTTTGATCAGCACCGCGTCATACAGACCGATGCGGTGGTTGGTGCCGCCCCCGGCGCGCACCGCGTACTTTTGCGCCAGGCGCAGGCCCGGCAGGGTTTTGCGGGTGTCGACGATCACGGCGCGATTGCCCGGCACATCTTGAATCGCCTGGACAAAGCTGGCGGTATGGGTGGCCACGGCGCTGAGCAACTGCAAAAAGTTCAGCGCCGTGCGCTCGGCGGTGAGCAGCGCCTGGGCCTGGCCCTCCATCTGCAAGACCACCTGGTCGGTTTGGGTGCGCTGGCCTTCGGCCACCGTCCAGGTGAGTGTGGCACTGGGGTCGAGCGCCAGCACTGCGGCGCTGGCCCAGGCGCTGCCGCACAAAACGGCGGGTTCGCGCACCAGCACGCGGGCGCGGGCGCGGCGCTGGGGGTCGATCAGGCCGGCGGTCAGGTCGCCGGTGCCCACATCCTCGGCCAAGGCGCGCGCCACATCGGCCTGGGCCAGGTCGGCAATGGCCTGGGGGGAGAAGTCAAAATGCGTCATAGGGCGCGTAGCATAGCGTCCGCTCCTAGCCCGGATGCTGCTTGAGGCCTTGACTTGGAGCCGTACCAGTAAAATCCGTCGCAACCAGGATTCAATATGTCACTCTTTCGCCGCCCCGACTACCACTCTGAAGCCACGCAGTTCATTGACAATCTCAAAACTGCCAAGCCCCAGCTCGAAGCCCAGCAGCGCGAAGGCCGCGCCCTCTTGTGGGACCAAAACCTGGACCGCAGCGAGCAGCAAGAATTCAAAAGCGCCAAAGTGGCCCAGGGCGCCTACGTCTACCAAACCAAGTCGGACCACTAGGCCCGCGTTGCCACCGGGCACTGGCTGCGCCGTTTGTTTATCCGCCTCACACGCCCCACCTTGCGCTAGCCGCCCTTGACGCAGCAGCTCACCCTCCCCCAGGCCAGCGGCCCCGAGGCATCTTTGATGCCCGAGGTGGTTGACCACGTGGCCGTGGCCCGCCTGTACGGCGAGCCGCTGTTTGCGATGCCGCACGACCTCTACATTCCGCCCGACGCGCTGGAGGTTTTTCTGGAGGCTTTTGAGGGGCCGCTGGACTTTTTGCTTTACCTGATCCGCAAGCAAAACTTCAATATTCTGGACATTCCCATGCTCAGCGTGACCAAGCAGTACTTGGTGTACGTGGACCAGATCCGCAAGCGCAACCTGGAGCTTGCGGCTGAATACCTGCTGATGGCGGCCATGCTGATCGAGATCAAGTCGCGCATGCTGCTGCCGCCCAAAAAGGTGGCCGAGGGCGAAGAAGCCGAAGACCCGCGCGCCGAACTCGTGCGCCGCCTGCTGGAATACGAGCAAATCAAGCTCGGCGCCGCCCGCCTGAACGCCGTTCCCCAATTCGGCCGCGACTTTTTGCAGGCCGCCGTGTTTATCGAGCAAAGCCTGCAGCCGCGCTTTCCAGAGGTGAGCGTGGTCGATCTGCGCGAGGCCTGGGCGTCCATATTGCAACGCGCCCGCCTGGTGCAGCACCACAAAATCAGCCGCGAAGAGCTCTCGGTGCGCGAGCACATGAGCATGGTTTTGAAGAAACTCCAGGGCCGGCGTTTTGTCGGTTTTGAAGACCTGTTTGAGACCGGCAGCAGCATGGGCGTGCTGGTGGTGACTTTTATTGCGCTCTTGGAGTTGGCCAAGGAAACCCTGGTGGAGATTACCCAGGCCGAAGCGTTTGCCCCGATTTACGTGCGTTTGGCGTACACCGCCACCTGAACCCTTTTTGCACCGATTGCCTTTAAGGAGCCCGACCATGGCTGCACCCGCTACCCCTGACATCCACGCCGCCGGCCAAGTAGGCGGCACGCCGTATGGCACGCTGCCACCGGCCTCGCCCATGGCCACGCGCCGCCCTATCAGCCTGCCGCGCCTTTTGGAAATGCACACGCGGGGCGAAAAAATCACCATGCTCACCGCCTATGACGCCACCTTTGCCGCAGTGGCCGACGCCGCCGGGGTGGAATGTATTTTGGTGGGCGACTCGCTGGGCATGGTGTGCCAGGGTTTGCACAGCACCGTGGGCGTGAGCCTGGACGATATGCGCTACCACACCGAAAGCGTGGCGCGGGGTATCCGCCGCGCCCAAGGCACGGCCTGGGTGATTGCCGACCTGCCCTTTGGCACCTACCAGGAATCCAAGGAACAGGCTTTTCGCAGCGCAGCGGTGCTGATGCAGGCCGGCGCCCACATGATCAAGCTAGAAGGCGGCGGCTGGACCACCGAGGTGGTGCATTTCTTGGTGCAACGCGGCATTCCGGTGTGCGCCCATCTGGGCTTGACGCCGCAAACCGTGCACGCCCTGGGCGGCTACCGGGTGCAGGGCAAATCAGACGCCAGCGCCGAGCTGCTCACGCAAGAGGCACACGCGCTGCAAGAGGCCGGCGCGTCCATGCTGGTGCTGGAGATGGTGCCGGCCGATTTGTCGGCGTCGCTCACGCAGTCGCTCACCCGCTGCGCCACCATCGGCATAGGCGCGGGCAAAGACACGGCCGGCCAGGTGCTGGTGCTGCACGACATGCTGGGCGTGAACCTGGGCAAGATGCCCAAATTTGTGCGCAACTTTATGGCAGACTCGCCCTCCATTCGCGGCGCCATGGAGGCCTATGTGGCTGCCGTCAAGGACGGTAGCTTCCCGGTCAACGCGGTGCACGCCTGGTAGTGCTGCTGCGGCGCCTGCCAGCTTTTTGCGGCGCTGGCGCCTTTTGATTCCTTTACTGCTTCGCCATTGATGCACATCGTCCACACCCTGCCCGCGCTGGCACAAGCACTCAAGCCCTTTCGCCACCCCGCCGTGGTGCCCACAATGGGCAATTTGCACGAAGGCCATTTGGCGCTGGTGCGCCAGGCCAAACCACTGGGCGACGTGACGGTGGCCACCATTTTTGTCAACCGCCT
>CANFNE010000181.1 GCA_947448105.1 Burkholderiales bacterium | reverse complement strand
CTTACCACGACGTTGAACAGCTGGCCTTCGCTGCCGATTTGCAGCTGGTAGCGCTCACCTGCAGCCAGCGCAACGGTTCCCATCTTGGCCAGCACCAGGCCTTGGTTGCGTACCTCGGGCGCCAGCAGCGCGATGTAGCCACCGTACTTAGCGCTCAGCGTGCCCTCATTCACCACGCTGGCGGCGGCGCCTTGGCGATCGAGCAGGTAGTTGCCCGCCATGAAGTCGGCGTCGCTGATTCTGTGCGTGGTGGCGGCCAGCGCGCCCACATCCACGCTAGAGCCCGGCGAAAAGTACACACCGTTGGGGTTGCTCAAAAACACCTGGCCGTTGGCGCTGATCTGGCCAAAGATCTGGCTGGGCGTGCTGCCCAGCACACGGTTCAAAATCACGCTGCTGGCCTGGGGCTGGTGGAAGTTGACCTTGGCCGCACTGCCCACATCAAAGCTTTGCCAGTTAACGGCCGCGCGCTGGCTGGTCTGCAAAATATCCATCACCCCCTGGTTCTGGCGGATGCCCACGCTGCCCGCCGACACCTGGGCACCCACCGGCAACTGGTCGGGCGCAGGCCCAGCGGCGTGCACCAGTCCGGCACTGACCAGCGCCGCCACCAAAGGCTGCAACAAGGCCCACAGCACCTGGCCCCCAAAACCGCCTGCCGCGCACACACGGGAAGTCCCCGCTCGGCCTGCCCGGGCGTTTTCCGCCACCGCCACAAAGGTGGCGCTGGCCTCATTCCACAGGACGCGGTAGATTTTGTTCATGCTGGGGAAACTGCGTGCGCCGCTACGGCGCTAAAACGCCACCAAGGCGCTGGCCCACAGGCGGTCACGCACGAAGGTGCCGTCCTGGTCGCGCCCGGTGGATGTGGGGTTGGGGTTGTCGCCCAGGCGGCGCGCCCAGGTCAGCTTGAAGGTAAAGCCACCGTCGCCTTGCCACACCATCGCCAGCCCCGCACCGTCGAGCCCATAGCTGTTGAGCGCCGACGCGCCGCTGTAATCATTGCGCGGGTTGACCGTGATGCTGCCCGCGTCGTAAAACGCAGAAAGGCCCAACGCATCGCTCACGCGCCAACGCAGCTCAGCGCTGGCCATGCGGCCCATGGCGCCCAATGCCTCGCCGCCCGGATAGGCACGCACACCCGCACTGCCGCCCAATGAAAACTTCTCGGACGAGTCCAGGTTCTGGTCGGTCCATTGGCCAGACACTTGCACCGAAAGCACCACATTTGCGCCCACGGACTGCTGGCGGCCCGCGCCAAAGCGCAGTTTTCGGTAGTCACCTGCGGTTTGGGTGCTGAGCGCATCGGCGGTGCGGTTTGGAGATGCATCAAGGTTAAGGTGGCCTTGCACCAGGGCCAGGTTCGCGCTGGTGGCGCCGCCGCCGGCCAGATCGTCATACCGGTTACCGTAAAGGCTCCAAACCACCGCCTGGCTGCTGTATTGCGACGCCACCGTACTGGCGGAATAGTTCACAAAGCGCTTGTCATCCACGGCCGCGCTGAGATACAGATTGTGGTACTGCGTACGCAGCAGCGGCAGCACCGCCTCCAGGCCCCACACGCCGCTGGAGCCATGCAGTTCCAGTCGGCTGTAGTCGGACGACAGCACCCGGTAATCCAGGTGCGAGCCGTTGATACCCAAGCGCAAGCCGCCATAGCCCACCGGAAAGGTCAGGCCCAGACGGGAATAACTGCTGCCCTGGTTCAGGCTGAGGTTGACACTCCACAGCTCGCTCTGCCCCAACACACTGTTGCCATACAAATTCACACCCAGATGGTCGGTGCCGGTAGAGGCGCCACCCGTGTTGTCCAGAGCCACATCGCCCGATACCACGGCCTTGTCGGTCAAGCTCAGGACCAGGTCGCTTTGGCCTGGCGAAGTGCCCTCGGCCAACGCGCCAGAAACCGCAAGGCCCGGCAGATCGGACGCGATCAACAGCGCCCGCTCCAGCGCATCAATCCGCAAGATGTCCCCCTGACGCAACTGACGATCAATGATTCCCGTGACCCGCTCCACGGCCGTGCGTACCGGCGGGCCTGCGTCCAACACCAACTGTCCCCGCACCGCCTCCACCACCACCAAGGTCAGCACGCCATCGGACACGTCTTGGGCCGGCAGCGTCGCAGATGCCACGTAGCCGCGCGCGCGGTAAGCAGCCGAGAGCACCGCAGTGAGTGCCTCCATTTCGCTGAAATCAAGCGGACGCTGGCGGTAGGGTTCAAGCGCCGCAGACAAATCGGCGCTGTCAATAACCGTGTTGCCACGGAAGACAAAGCCGCGCACCGCCAATGTCTGCCCGCGCCGGGGTGAAGGTGGCTCGGACGCTGCGGCAATATCCGGCGCGAGCCTTCGCGGCAGAGGACGCGCCTGCTCGCGCTCGCGTTCAAACTGCTGCTGCAAAGCACCTGCGTCGGTGCTGGCGCGTGTCTGGCACGCCGCTGTCAACCCCAGCAAGAACACCCATAAAGGAAGCGCGTGCGCACCACGTCGGCGTACCGCCCCGATGGCTCCGTTTGCTCTCTCTCGCTGGCTCGAAGGGTCTGAAACTAGCGCTCGCAAGGTGTTTTACATCCGCTTAAATAAACATCAAATTAATAAAATATATTTATTTGTTTAATTTACTTTATAGCGGTATTGATACGAAAAATCTGACAAAAACTGACGGAATCACGTTATTCAAAGCCAGCGAGACCCGCAGGGGTCTGACCGGAATTCAAGCGGGAGGACGGAGTTTTTTACAAGGCACTGCCAAAGGGCAAGCCCGGCCCTGCAGCTGCAGCGCCATCAGCGAAAAGCGGCGACCCGCTCGCTAAAAATTCAGTCGCGCAGGCGGATAACCGCAGCGCGTACCTCTGCAGCCCAACTGCGCCTGTCGCGCCCGGCGGCGTGTTGCGCCGGGCCAAAGTGCACCACTGCCGCCAGGTCTTGGGCGCACAAGGTGCGCCAGATAGAAGCGACCAGGGTGTCGTCGCCGATGTAACACGGCGCAAAACTCGCCAGCCCGGTGCGCCTGTCCACAAAGCGCAGGCCCACCGGCACCACCGGCGCGTCGGCCGATATGGCGGCCTGGAACAAATTGGCATGAAAAGGCAGCACCGTGCTGCCGTCGCCCGTGGTGCCTTCGGGAAACACCGCCAGCACCTCGTGTGCGCGCAGGCACTCGGCCATGTGGTGCACCACGCGCAGGGCGTCGCGGCGCGATTCGCGGGTGATGTAAAGCGTGCCCGCTGCCGTGGCCAGCGTGCCAATCAGCGGCCAGTGCTGGATATCGGCTTTGGAAATAAAGCGGCAGTGCCGCGCGGCGTGCAGCACCAAGATGTCAAGCCATGAAATATGGTTGGCCGCCAGTAGCACCGGCCCATACTGCGGCACCTCGCCATGCACTTGCAGTTGCACGCCCAGGCAGGCCAGCATGGTGCGCGCCCAGGCTTGCACTGCGGCGTCACGCGCTTCGGGTTCTAGTCGGGGGAAGCGGCCGTAAATAATCCACAAGCCCCGGCCCAGGTGCACCAGCATGCGCAGCAGGCGACCCAGGGCGCGCATGGCTAGGCGCTGCGCTCAAACGCCAGGCGGCCGCCCACCAATGTGGCGCGCACCTGGGCTGGCAGCTCGTAGCCTTCGTAGGGTGTGTGCTTGCTCTGGCTGCGCAAGCTCTGAGGCTGCACTTGCCAGGATGCCTGGGGATCGAACACGCAAATATCAGCCACGCCGCCTGCGTGCAGACGTCCCAGGCTGCTGGCCGGTTCCCCCACCGACGCGCCCAACACCGCTGCGCTGTTGCTGGTGACGCAGGCCAGCGCATGGGCCAGGGGCACGCCGTCGGCCTGCGCCCATTTCAAGGCAAGGCTGAGCAGCAGTTCCAGGCCGGTGGCGCCCGGTTCGGCTTCGGCAAAAGGCAGGTCTTTTTCATCCGCGCCCACGGGCGTGTGGTCGGACACCAGGGCGTCTACCGTGCCGTCGGCCAGGGCCGCGCGCAGCGCGGTGCGGTCGGCTTGCTGGCGCAGCGGTGGATTCAAGCGGGCGCGGCTGTCAAAGTAGCCCACGTCCAGGTCGGTCAGGTGCAGGGAATTAATGCTGATGTCGCAAGTAACCGGCAGGCCCTGGGCCTTGGCCTGGCGCACCAGTTCCACCCCGGCGGCGCTGCTGATGCGGCACAGGTGCACGCGGGTGCCGGTGGCGCGCACCAGTTCAAAAATCGTGTGCAAGGCAATGGTTTCGGCCGCCACCGGCACGCCGCTCAGGCCCATGCGCGTGGCCAGCGGCCCGCTGGCGGCCACGCCTTTGCCCAAATACAGCTCTTGCGGGCGCAGCCACACGGTGTAGCCAAAGGAGCGCGCGTATTGCAGCGCACGCTGCATTACCTGCGTATTGGCCAGCGGCACTTCGGCCTGGCCAAAGCCGATGCAACCGGCCTCGGTGAGCTGCAGCATTTCGGTCAGCACCTCGCCTTGCAAGCCGCGCGTGAGCGCGCCCAGCGGCAGCACGCGCGCCTGGTGCAGGTTTTCCGCCTTGAAGCGCAGCATTTCCACCAGACCGGGCTCATCGAGCACCGGGTCGGTGTCGGGCGGGCAAACCAGGCTGGTCACGCCGCCGGCCACCGCTGCGGCCAGTTCAGACGCCAGCATGCCTTCGTGCTCGTGGCCGGGCTCACGCAGACGCGCAGCCAAATCCACCAGGCCGGGAATCACCAGGCAATCTGCGGCGTTAATCGTGTGTGCGGCGACAAAACCTGCTGGTACTGTGCCAATGGAGACGACGCGCCCTGCAGCAACGGCCACGTGGGCTACTGCGTCAAAGCCACTGGCCGGGTCGATCACGCGGCCGTTTTGAATGAGAATTTTCATGGCGTGCTTTCCTTACGCTTCGTTGCCAGCCACGATGCCCATCACCGCCATGCGCACCGCGATGCCAAAAGTCACCTGCGGCAAGATCACGCTTTGCAGCCCGTCCACCACCGCCGAGTCAATTTCCACCCCGCGGTTGATGGGGCCGGGGTGCATGACGATGGCGTCGCTCTTGGCCAGCAGCAGTTTTTCGGGGGTCAGGCCAAAGCTCTTGAAATACTCTTGGCTTGAAGGCAAAAGCGCGCCGTTCATGCGCTCGTTTTGCAGGCGCAGCATGATGACCACGTCGCAGTCCTTGATGCCTTCTTCGAGCGTGTTG
>CANFNE010000180.1 GCA_947448105.1 Burkholderiales bacterium | reverse complement strand
GCTTTATCTTTCGTGTGCAGAATAATTCATTCTCTCAAAAATCACAAGCCACACGGACCAGCGCACATGCCTTTTACTTCTTCGATTGCCGAATTTCGCAGCCACCTGGCGCAGTTGTGCGCCCCTTTGGCTGGCAAGCCGCTCAACGCCGCGCTGGCCGACTGGCTCAATGCCGAACACGGCGTGGGCAGCCGCACTTTTGCCGCGCTGCAGGCCGATTGCCAGCGCGGCGTGGCCGAAGGCTGGTTGTGCAACCGCGAAGGCGGCGGCATCCGTTATGGCCGCATCTTCAAAGCTGCAGACGATTTGCAGCGCTTTTCGGTGGATGTGGTGGACATGGAAAACATCGCCGGCCCGCACCACACCCACCCCTTGGGCGAGATTGACCTGGTCATGCCGATGGCGGGTGAGGCCCGGTTCGACGGCCACCCGGCCGGCTGGATGGTGTGCCCGCCCGGCTCCGCCCACAGCCCCACGGTCAGCCAGGGCCGCGCCCTGGTGCTCTATTTGTTGCCTGAGGGCGAAATCGCCTTCACCCGTTGATTCCCCCCCCGATAACACCCGAGACCGCTCCATGACCGAACTACTTCCTAATTACTTTGGCGGCCAGTGGTCGCATGGCACCGGCGCAGGCAGTACCCTGGTAGACCCGGTCTTGGGCACGCCCCTGGTGCGGGTGGACGCCACCGGGCTTGATCTGGCCGCTGGCTTTGCCTTTGCCCGCGATGTGGGCGGTGCGGCACTGCGCGCGCTGAACTACCGCGAACGCGCTGCCCTGCTGGGCGCCGCCGTCAAGGTGCTGCAAGCCAATCGCGACGCCTATTACGAGATCGCCACCGCCAACAGCGGCACGGTCAAGAACGACTCGGCGGTGGACATTGACGGCGGCATCTTCACCCTGGGCACCTACGCCAAGCTCGGCGAATCGCTGGGTGAGCGCCACCACCTGGTGGACGCCGACATGGTGCGCCTGGGCAAAGACCCGCTGTTCCAGTCGCAGCATGTGCTGGTGCCCACGCGCGGCGTGGCGCTCTTGATCAATGCGTTCAACTTTCCGTCCTGGGGCCTGTGGGAAAAAGCGGCACCTGCGCTGCTCTCGGGCGTGCCGGTCATCGTCAAGCCTGGCACGGCCACCGCCTGGCTGACCCAGCGCATGGTGCAAGACGTGGTCAACGCCGGCATCTTTCCGCCCGGCGCCCTGTCCATGGTCTGCGGCAGCTCGGCGGGCTTGTTGGATGCGTTGCAGCCGCTGGACGTGATGTCTTTCACCGGCTCGGCCGAAACCGCCCACCAGGTGCGCCTGCACGCTGCCGTGTCCCAGCGCTCGGTGCGGGTGAACATCGAGGCCGACAGCCTGAACTCGGCCTATTTGCTGCCGGGTGAGGACGCCAGCAGCGCCGCCTTTGGCCTGTTGGTCAAAGAAGTGGCGCGCGAGATGACGGTCAAGTCGGGCCAAAAGTGCACCGCCATTCGCCGCGTCTTTGTGCCCGAGGCCCTGTATGAGGCCGCCGCCCAGGCCATCGGTGCGCGCCTGGCCGCCACCACCGTGGGCAACCCGCGCAACGAGACGGTGCGCATGGGCGCGCTGGTCAACCGCGCGCAGATGACATCCGTACGCGAAGGACTGCAACAACTGCAAACCCAGGCCGACACCTTGTATGACGGCGCCAACACCCCGCTGGTGGACGCCGACCCGGCTATCGCTTGCTGCGTGGCGCCCACGCTCTTGGGTGCGCGCGATGCCGACGGCGCCGACATAGTGCACGCCATGGAAGTGTTTGGCCCCGTGGCCACCTTGCTGCCCTACCGCAGCAGCGCCCATGCGCTGGCGTTGATCCGTCGCGGCCAGGGTTCGCTGGTCGCGTCTATTTATGGCAGCGACCCGCAGGCTTTGGCCGGCGCGGCGCTGTCGCTGGCCGACAGCCATGGCCGGGTGCACAGCATCTCGCCCGATGTGGCCGCGTCCCAGACCGGCCACGGCAACGTCATGCCCCAGTCCCTGCACGGCGGCCCGGGCCGCGCCGGTGGCGGCGAAGAGTTGGGTGGCCTGCGCGCCCTGGGCTTCTACCACCGCCGCAGTGCGGTGCAAGCCAGCACCAGCGTGCTGAACCTGCTGCGCCCCCGCGACGCTGCACCCACGGTCTAAGAAAAAAGGAGCGAGTGCCATGCCAAACACCAGCACCATGGGCCCGAGCAGCGCCCACTTCAACTTTGCCCAGTACCTGCTCGACTGCAACGCGCAGCGGCCGGACAAGCTGGCTTTTGTGGACGACCACGGCAGCCTGACGTATGGCGCGCTGGCCGACCGCATCCGCGCTGTGGCCGGGGCCTTGGCCGACAGCGGCGTGCACCGCGAAGAACGCGTGTTGCTGCTCATGCACGACTGCAATGACTGGCCCAGCACCTTTTTGGGCGCCATGTACGCGGGCGCCGTGCCGGTGGCGGTGAACACCTTGCTCACGGTGGACGACTACGCTTACATGCTGCAAAAAAGCCGCGCGCAGGTCGCGCTGGTGTCCCACGCGCTGCTGCCGGTTTTGCAACAGGCCATGGAACAGGCCCAGGCCAGCGGTGGGCATGAGGTGCGGCACATCGTGGTGTCGGCGCCGCAAGGGCCGCTGCCTGCGGGCGTGCTGGCGCTGGACGACTTTTTGGCAACCCACACGCCCTTGACCGCCTGCGCTGCTACCGGCGCCGACGATCCGGGCTTTTGGCTGTTTTCCTCAGGCTCCACCGGCCGGCCCAAGGCCACGGTGCACAGCCAGATCAACCCCTATTGGACCGCCACGCTCTACGGCCAAAAAGTGCTGGAGCTGACCGCGCAAGACGTGTGCTTTTCAGCCGCCAAGCTGTTTTTTGCCTACGGCCTGGGCAACGGCCTGAGCTTTCCGCTGAGCGTGGGCGCCACCACGCTGCTGATGGCCGAACGGCCCACGCCCGACGCGGTTTTCAAGCGCTGGCGCGGCCAGGTGGGAGGTGTGCAGCCCACCGTGTTTTTTGGCGCGCCTACCGGCTTTGCCGGCATGCTGGCCTCACCCTCCTTGCCTGCCAAAGAAGAGGCCCGTCTGCGCCTGGTGTCGTCGGCGGGCGAGGCGCTGCCCAGCGAACTGGGCGAGCGCTTCAAAGCGCACTTTGGTGTGGACATTGTGGACGGCATCGGCTCGACCGAGATGCTGCATATTTACCTGTCCAACCTGCCAAACCGCGTGCGCTACGGCACCACCGGCTGGCCGGTGCCTGGTTATGAACTATCCCTGCGGGGTGACGACGGCCAGCGCGTGGCGGACGGCGAAATCGGCGACCTGTTCATCCAAGGCCCGAGCGCGGCGCTGATGTACTGGGGCAACCGCGAAAAGACCTGCGAAACCTTCCAGGGCGCCTGGACGCGCAGTGGCGACAAATACGTGCGCAACGAAGACGGTAGCTACACCTACAGCGGGCGCAGCGACGACATGCTCAAGGTCAGCGGCATTTATGTGTCGCCCTTTGAGGTGGAATCCACCCTGGTGCAGCACCCCGGCGTGCTGGAGGCAGCGGTGATTGGCGCGCCCGACAGCGACGGCCTGACCAAAACCCGCGCCTACGTGGTCTGCAAGCCCGGCGTGACACTGAGCGCCGACGAGCTCAAGGCTTTTGTCAAAGACCGCCTGGCGCCTTACAAATACCCGCGCGTCATTGAGTTTGTGGACGAGTTGCCCAAGACGGCTACCGGCAAGATCCAACGCTTCAAGCTGCGCGAGCTGGCCTTGCAAAACCCATGACCCACGCACCCGCTCTGGTGGACATCCAATGGGACGGCCAGCGCGTTGCGCTGCAATACCAGTGGGTGGGCCTTGGCGTGGGTGATGGCGCCACGCCTTTGTTCGTGTTTTTGCACGAAGGCCTGGGCTCGCTGGCGATGTGGAAAGACTTCCCGCAGCAGCTGTGTGCGGCTGCGCATTGCCGGGGCCTGGTGATCTCCCGCCCCGGATACGGCCAGTCCACGCCCCTGCCAGCGGGCACGCGCTGGAACAGCGACTTTTTGGAGCGCCAGGCCGTGGAGGTGCTGCCCGCCGTCTTGGCCGCGCTGGGCGTGGACGCCAGCGCGCAGCCCCTATGGCTGCTGGGCCACAGCGACGGCGCCACGATTGCGCTGATGTATGCGGCGGCTTTTCCCGCCAAGGTGGCGGGCATGGTGGTCTTGGCGCCGCACTGCTTTGTGGAAGACCAGACGGTGGAAAGCATCGCAGCGCTCCAAGCGCCCGAAGTGCGTTTGCCCCTGCTAACGCGCCTGGCGCGCTACCACCGCGCGCCCGCGCCGGTGTTTGACGCGTGGAGCAATATTTGGATGGACGCCGCATTTCGCCACTGGTCAATTGCTGACAGAATGCGCCGAATTGGCTGTCCGGTGCTTGCGGTACAAGGGCTGGACGACGAATATGGGTCGCTGGAACACATTCGCAGCATTGCGCGCGCCGTACCCGGCACGCAGCTGCTCGAACTTGCAGCCTGCGGTCATTCCCCCCACCGCGACCAGCCGCAGGCCCTGGTAGCGGCCATTGGCAGTTTTTTGAACCACAACGAAGGAGACACACCATGACTATTTCCCTGACCACGCTTGCCGCTCGCGGCGCACAAGTGCTTGCGCTCACCGCGCTGGCCGCGTCCATGGCGGCGGCACAAACCCCGGGCAAACTCAAAGTCGGCCTGATGCTGCCCTACACCGGCACCTTTGCCGCCCTGGGTACCGCCATTGAAAACGGTTTTCGCCAGCACGTCACCGAGCTCGGCGGCAAAATTGCCGGACGCGAGGTGGAGTACTTCAAGGTGGACGATGAGTCCGATCCTTCCAAAGCCACCGACAACGTCAACAAGCTCATCAAGCGCGACCAGGTCGATGTGTTGATTGGTACCGTGCACTCTGGCGTAGCCATGGCCATGGCCAAGGCTGCCAAAGAAAGCGGCACCTTGCTGATCGTGCCCAACGCGGGGGCTGACGCAGTCACCGGCGCCATGTGCGCCCAAAACATCTTCCGCAGCTCGTTTTCCAACTGGCAGCCGGGCTACGCCATGGGCGAAGTGATGGCCAAGAAGGGCATCAAGAAAGTCGTCACCATCACCTGGAAATACGCAGCCGGGGACGAATCGGTGCGCGGCTTCAAGGAAAGCTTTGAGAAGGGCGGCGGCACCGTCGTCAAAGAACTCAGCCTGCCTTTCCCCGGCGTTGAATTTCAGGGTCTGCTGACCGAAATTGCCGCGGCCAAGCCCGACGCGGTGTTTACCTTTTTTGCCGGTGG
>CANFNE010000179.1 GCA_947448105.1 Burkholderiales bacterium | reverse complement strand
TGCCTTTGGCTGGGCGCGCACCGAAACCGACCCCGCGCTCTTGGCCCTGCTGGCCGATCCGCAGTGGCAGCCCTGTGTCGTGTTTCCGGGGGAGTTTGTGGCGCCTGAGCGCGTGGTGCACACGGTGGCGAAGGAGGCGAAGGGCCAGGGCGGCAAGCGCCCGCTGTTCATCTTGCTGGACGCCACCTGGGCTGAGGCGCGCAAGATGTTTCGCAAAAGCCCCTACTTGGATGCGCTGCCGGTGCTAAGCCTGGAGCCCGCGCAGATTTCGCGCTACCAGTTGCGCCGCTCGCGCCGCGACGACCACTTTTGCACCAGCGAAGTGGCCGCCCTGTGCCTGGAGCTGGCGGGCGAGCCCCATGCCGCACAGACGCTGGAGGCCTATTTGGACGTTTACACCCACCACTATTTGCAAGCCAAACAGCAGCTGCCGTTTGACGCCAACGGCGTGGCGCACGGGCGGCTGCGGGACTTGAGGCGGCCCGCGCCTTTTTGAATGCGCAGGGCTTAGGCCGCGACCTCGGCAATCATCTCAATCTCGACACACGCGCCCATGGGGATTTGCGCCACGCCAAAGGCGCTGCGGGCGTGGGCGCCTTTGGCACCAAAGATTTCGCCAATCAGTTCGCTTGCGCCATTGGTCACCAGGTGCTGCTCGGTAAAGCTGCCGGTGGAATTGACCAGGGACATGAGCTTGACGATGCGCGTGACGCGGTTGAGGTCGCCCACGGCGGCGTGCAGCGTGCCCAGGAGGTCAATGGCGATCGCGCGGGCGGCGAGCTTGCCTTCGGCGGTTTCCATGGTGGCGCCCAACTGGCCGGACCAGACCTTGCCGTCTTTTTTGGCAATGTGGCCGCTCAAGAAAACCAGGTTGCCGGTCTGCACAAAAGGCACGTAGGCCGCAGCGGGCGTAGCCACCGGGGGCAGGGTGATGTTCAGGGCGGCGAGGGTGTCGTAAATGTTCATGGCGATCGGGTCCGGGCAAAAAGGGGTGGAAAACGGTTCGTGTAAACCAGCGCCGCACCGCGTGCAGTGCGTCCCGCATTGTCACCCAGTCCGGGGGCGTGAGGGCAGGGCGCAGCGGTGCATGGATTGCCCTGGCGCTGGCTGCCCGTGGGTAAATCCGGTCGATAAGATCGGCCCATGACGCTTGCCAATTCTGTTGTTAATTTCCGTTTGCCGCCGCTTGCGTGGCTGGCCTTGGCAGCGCTTGGCGGGGTGGCAGCGCAATTGCAGCAAGGCGAATTGTGGGGCGGGGCGGACTACGGTGCGCTGCTGGGCGCGTGTTTGGCAGCTGCCTTGGCCTGTCTCTGGCGGGCCCGTGTGCTGGGCTGGGGTGGCCCGCATGGGTTTGTGAAAGGCGCCCAATGGACGCAGCGGCGGCGCTTCTATGGCGCGGCGCGGGTGAAACGCCTTTGGGCTACTTTGCGCAGCGCGGTCGTGCTGGTGGCGTGCGCGGGCGCGGCCTTTGCCTTGCTTGGTCTGCGCGCCAGCCACTTTGACGCCCAGCGCCTGGACCCGGCGCTCGAGGGGCAAGACCTGCAGGTGGTGGGCGTGGTGCGCGATCTGACGCAGCGCAACGCCACGGGCTTGCGCTTTCGCCTGCAGGTGGAGTCGGCCCAACGGGGCGCCCAGGCGGTACAGCTACCCCCGCGCATGGAGGTGGCTTGGTACAGCGGCCTGGCGCCCCGGGGTGCAGGCGCCGAGCTGGCCGATTGGGAACTGCAGCGCCAGCCGCAAGACCTGCGCCCGGGCCAGCGTTGGCAGTTCACCCTGCGCATCAAGGCACCACATGGCAGCCGCAACCCGCAGGGCTTTGACTACGAGTTGTGGCTTTGGACGCAAGGCGTGCAAGCCACCGGCTATGTGCGCGCCGGTGCGCGTGACGCCGAACCCGTGTTGTTGGGCGACACCTGGGCGTATCCGGTGGCCACCTTGCGCCAGCGGGTGCGCACGCGCATCCTGGCGCAGGTGGCCGATCCGCAGGCGGCCGGCCTGATCGCCGCGCTGGTGGTAGGCGACCAGGCGGCCATCGAGCGCGCGGACTGGGACGTTTTTCGCGCCACCGGCGTGGCACACCTGGTCAGCATTTCGGGTCTGCACATCACCATGTTTGCCTGGGGCGCCATGGCCGCAGTGGGCTGGCTGTGGCGGCGCTCGCAGCGCCTGTGCCTGTGGCTGCCTGCGCCCACCGCCGCGCTGGCCGGGGGCGTGCTGTCAGCGCTGGCCTATGCGCTGTTTTCGGGCTGGGGCGTGCCTGCGCAGCGCACCTGCGTGACGCTGATGGTGGTCGCTGCGTTGCGCCTATGGGGCCTGCGCTGGCCCTGGCCCCAGGTGTGGCTGCTGGCATTTTGCGCAGTGGTGGTCAGCGATCCGTGGGCACTGTTGCAGGCCGGTTTTTGGCTGAGCTTTGTGGCGGTGGGCGTCCTGTTTGCCAGCGACCCGGGACGCCAGCGGGAGCATCAGGCCCGCCGTCCAGACCCCTGGCCCGCCATGGACACCGATCCGCGTGACAAGCTGGACACGGTGAACATACAAGCGGTGGCCGAGGGCAACACCCGGTCATTGGGGCTGCGCTGGCTGAACGCGGGCGTGCAAGCCCTGCGCAGACTGGTGGGCGAGCAGTGGACCATCACGCTGGCGCTGGCGCCGCTCACGGTGCTGCTGTTTGGCCAGATGTCGGTAGTGGGGCTTCTGGCCAACTTGCTGGCCGTGCCCTGGGTCACGCTGGTGCTCACGCCACTGGCCATGGTGGGCGTGCTGTTTGCGCCGGTGTGGGTGCTGGCCGCGATAGCGGTGGATGTGCTGATGGCGGTTTTGCAAACCCTGGCCGCCTGGCCGGGCGCAGTGCTGGTGCTGGCGGTGCCGCCCTTGTGCTTGGCCGCCATGGCCACGGTCGGCGGCCTGCTACTGGTGCTGCCCGGCCCATGGAGCCTGCGGCTTTTGGGCTTGCCGCTGCTACTGGCGGTTCCGCTGTGGCGCGTGCCTGCGCCCGCAGCGGGAGAGTTCGAGTTGCTGGGCGCTGACGTAGGCCAGGGCAATGCGGTGCTGGTGCGCACCGCGCAGCACGCCTTGCTCTATGACACCGGTCCGCGCTACAGCCTGGAGAGCGACGCGGGCCACCGGGTGCTGGTGCCGCTCTTGCAAACGACGCAAACCCGGCTCGACCGCGTGGTGCTCAGCCACCGCGACACCGACCATGTCGGCGGCGCCGCTGCGGTGCTGGCCACGCAGCCGCAAGCCCAAGTGTTGACTTCGCTGGCCAGCGATCACCCTTTGGTCGCTGGACACCCGGCCCAGCGCTGCGAGGCCGGTCAGGCCTGGACCTGGGATGGGGTGCGCTTTGAGGTGCTCCATCCCCGCACCCAAGACTACACCGCCGAGCCGCCGCCCCAACCCAACGCTTTGTCCTGCGTGCTGCGCATCTCTGGCGGGGCCAGCAGTGCGCTGTTGGTGGGGGACATCGAACGCGCGCAAGAGGCCGCGCTGGTGGCGCGTCTGGGACAGGCCGATGGGGGCAGCGGCCTGCGGTCCACCCTGCTGCTGGCGCCGCACCACGGCAGCAAAACGTCCAGCAGTGCCGGGTTTTTAGCCGCCGTGCAGCCCGCCGTGGTGTTGGTACAGGCGGGTTACCGCAACCGCTACGGCCATCCGGCACCCGAAGTTCTGGCGCGCTACCGGGCGCTGGGTGCCGGTTTTGCGCCCACACACACGCTGGAAATTGTCGATTCGCCCCATTGCGGTGCATTTATCTGGCCATCGGCTCTGCCCCACAATGGGGTGTGCGCAAGGGCGCAGGGGCAGCGCTACTGGCACCATCGCGTACCGCCGGCAGGGTAAATTGGCCCAAGTCTTGCGTACCACACTAAAAACAGAAGGTCTGTACCTATGCATACATTTGACGAAATGGTGGCGAAGTTGCCCTACGACGGTCTGGCCGACCCCAGCCAGGTGCGCGAGCATTACAAGGCCTACGGCCAGTGGCTGGCGCGCCAGAGCGCGCAGACCATGGCGCACCGGCGCGAAGAGGCGGAGATGATTTTTCGCCGCGTGGGCATCACCTTTGCCGTGTATGGCGAAAAAGACGAAGACGGCTCGGGCACCGAGCGCCTGATTCCTTTTGACCTGATCCCGCGCATCATCCCCGCCCACGAGTGGAAGTCGATGGAAAAAGGCCTGGTGCAGCGTGTCACCGCGCTGAACCGCTTTATCCACGACGTGTACCACGGGCAAGACATCATCCGCGCAGGCATCGTGCCGCGCGAGCAGATCGAGAACAACGCCCAGTTCCGCAAGGAGATGGTGGGCGTGGCCGTGCCGCACCAGATTTATTCGCATATTTCGGGCATTGACATCGTGCGCGCGCCCAACGCGCAAGGGGTAGGTGAGTACTACGTGCTGGAGGACAACCTGCGCGTGCCCAGCGGCGTGAGCTATATGCTGGAAGACCGCAAGATGATGATGCGGCTGTTTCCCGAGCTGTTTAACAGCCACCGGGTGGCACCGATTGCCCACTACCCCGACTTGTTGCTAGAAACGCTGCGCGCCAGTTGCCCGGCCAGTACCGCCGAGCCCACCGTGGTGGTGCTGACGCCCGGCATGTACAACAGCGCCTACTTTGAACATGCGTTTTTGGCCCAGCAAATGGGCGTGGAACTGGTCGAAGGCCAGGATTTGGTGGTCAAAGACAACTTTGTCTACATGCGCACCACGCGCGGGCCGCGCCGGGTGGACGTGATCTACCGCCGGGTGGACGATGACTTTTTGGACCCCACCGTATTTCGCCCGACCTCCACCCTGGGTTGCCCGGGTTTGCTCAACGCCTACCGCGCAGGCAACGTGACGATTTGCAACGCCGTGGGCACCGGCATTGCCGACGACAAGTCGATTTACCCCTACGTGCCGCAGATGATCGAGTTCTACCTGGGCGAAAAACCCATTTTGAACAACGTGCCTACCTTCCAGTGCCGCAAACCCGATGACCTGGCGTACACACTGGCGCACCTCAAAGACCTGGTGGTCAAGGAAGTGCATGGCGCGGGGGGCTACGGCATGCTTGTTGGGCCTGCGGCCAGCAGCGCCGAGATTGAGAACTTCCGCCAGGCCTTGTTGGCCAACCCCAGCGGCTACATTGCGCAGCCCACGCTGAGCTTGTCCACGTGCCCCACCTACGTGGAAAGCGGCATTGCGCCGCGCCACATTGACCTGCGTCCCTATGTGCTCAGTGGCAAAACCGTGCAGATGGTGCCCGGCGGCCTGACGCGCGTGGCCTTGCAGGCGGGCTCGCTGGTGGTC
>CANFNE010000178.1 GCA_947448105.1 Burkholderiales bacterium | reverse complement strand
TGTCGCTTCGCGTACTGCGCTGCCCCCCGAGGGGGCGCTGCGCCTTGGGGCGGCCCGGCGGCGCAGCGTAGCTAGATGAAAATTTTCCAGCGTGAGCAGCGCTCGCTGTTTGGCGAGATTTTGGATTGGATGCTCACGCCCATTTTGTTGTTGTGGCCTGTCACGCTGGTGCTGACGTGGCTGGTGGCGCAGGGGATTGCGGGCAAGCCGTTTGACCGGGCGCTGGAATACAACGTGGGGGCGTTGGCGCAGCTTATTACGGTGCAAAAAGACGCGGTGCGCTTTGCGTTGCCGCAGCCCGCGCGCGAGCTGCTGCGGGCCGACGAGGCAGACACCGTGTACTACCAGGTGATGGGCCCCAAGGGCGAGTTTCTGAGCGGCGAGCGTGGCCTGCCCGCGCCGCCCGAAGAAGAGCGCGCGCCGGTGGGCGAGGTGCGCCTGCGCGACGCGCAACTGCGCGGGCTGGACCTGAAGGTGGCCTATATGTGGGTGCGGGTGGATGTGCCCGACAGCCCACCGGCACTGGTGCAGGTGGCCGAGACCATGGACAAGCGCTCAATGCTGGCCACCGAAATTGTCAAGGGCGTGATGCTGCCGCAGTTTGTGATCTTGCCGCTGGCGGTGCTGCTGGTGTGGCTGGCGCTGGCGCAGGCCATCAAGCCACTCAACCGCCTGGAAGAGCGCATTCGCGCCCGCAACCCGGACGACCTGAGCCCCTTGGACGTAGAAGCGGTGCCGCTAGAGGTGGCGCCGCTGGTGTCTTCCGTGAACGACCTGCTCTTGCGCCTGAAAGACTCGATTGCCACGCAAAAGCGCTTTTTGGCGGATGCGGCGCACCAACTCAAGACGCCCCTGGCGGGCTTGCGCATGCAGGCCGACCTGGCGCAGCGCCAGGACGCCAGCGCCGACGAGCTCAAGCAGTCGCTGCGCCACATCGGACGCTCGAGCATCCGCGCCACACACACGGTCAACCAGTTGTTGGCACTGGCCCGCGCCGAAAGCAGCGCCGCCGTGCTGGCGCACCAGCCCTGCAATCTGGCGCGCCTGACCATGGACGTGGTGCGCGACTGCGTGCCGCGCGCCGTAGAAAAACAAATCGACATCGGCTACGAGGGCGCCGACGCCCACACCGACGGCGTGGTGCTGCAGGGCAACGCCACCTTGCTGCAGGAAATGGTGCGCAACCTGGTGGACAACGCCATCAACTACACGCTGCCGCGCCCGGGCAAACAGGCCATGATTACCGCGCGCGTGCTGGTGGACCCCTTCAGCCGGGCGCTGGTGCTGCAAGTAGAAGACACCGGCCCCGGCGTGCCTGCGGCTGAGCGCGAACTGGTGTTTCAACCCTTTTACCGCGCCCTGGGCAACGAGGCCGACGGCTCGGGCTTGGGCCTGCCCATCGTCTTGGAAATTGCGCACCAGCACCACGCCACGGTGTCGGTGGAAGACAGCCGCCCGGGGCAGACGCCACCGGGGGCTTGCTTTACCGTGCGCTTTAGTGTGATCAACAGCTGACACGGCGCGCGCTGCAGCTGTCATTGCGAGCGTAAGCGCGGCAATCCACAAGGCCGCGGTAAGCACGCGCTGTGGATCGCCACGTCGCTGCGCTCCTCGCGATGACGGGTTTGGTTCGGCGGTGCCTGCGCGGTTTAGCGGTCGGGTGGGATTTCTTTGGCCGGGGCGGCCTCAAATTCCACCAGCATGTCGGGCGGCGGCGCGGCCTTGGTGCGCGCCTGGGCCAGGGCTTGGGCCTGGCGGCGCTGGCCTTCTTCGGGCGTGAGCAACACGATGGAGGCGGCATGGAACTCGGGCAGCAAGGCCTCACCCGGAGAGGCCCCAGCGCCCTGAGACCAGGCAAAGTAAACGCTATTGAGCGCCAGCAACACCAGCGCGATGGGCAACCACGGCCGCAGGGCTTGCACCGCGTACCAACGGCGGGACAGTGACTTGAGAAAAGTGGTCGGGCGCATGGCCTTCAGTGTCCTGCCAAAACCGGGCTATGGGGGCGCACGCTGACCTCGGCGCTGCTTATTTTTTGCAGCCCGGTGGCGGTCTGTAGCAGCAAGGCGCCGCTGGCGTCCACGCCGCGCCCCTGGCCCACGGTGCCGTCGGTGCAGACCAGCGCTTGGCCATAAAGCAAATCACGCGCGTGGTAGGCGCTGCGCAGCGGGCCAAAACCCTCGGCGGCAAAGCGCAACACCGCTTGCACCAAGGGCAGCCCGATCAGGCCCAGCGCCTGTGCGGCGTCCACCTCAGGCAGCAGCTCGCGCAGCGCAGCCGGCGGCGTGCGCAACTCTTGGGCCACCGGGCGTTCGATGTTGATACCAATGCCAATGACGGCGTAGCGCACTTCGCCCACCGCCACGGTTTCAATCAGGATGCCGCCGAGCTTGCGGCCCTCCAACCACAAGTCGTTGGGCCACTTGAGTTGTATGCCGGTATGCAGGCTGTGCGCCACGGCCAGGCCCACGGCCAGCGACAGGCCGGACCAGTCGGCGGGCGAGAGCGCCAGGCCCAGCGAGAAGGTCAGGGATGCGCCGGTCTGCGCAGCGGCAGCGGGGGCCGGGCCTGCTTCCAGGCCTGCTTGCGTTCCCGCGCCGTCGTGCAGCGCGCCGCCGTGGCTGCTCCAGCTGCGGCCCAGGCGGCCCCGGCCAGCGGTTTGGCGCTCGGCCACCAGCAGCACCGGGTCGGCGCGGCCCAGGCGGGCGCGGCGCATCAGTTCGGTGTTGGTGGAGCCCAGCTCGGGCAAGATTTCTACGCTAAAGCCGGGCAACAGGGGCTCGGCAGCGTGCCAAAGGGCCTCTGCGGGCCAGCGCAGGACCGGAACGGACGTGGCGTGGGGCATGGTGGCCGAACCGCTGACAGGCGTCGGGAAGGCTGGTGGGTCTAACGCTTGCGCCACTGCGGGCGCTTGGGCGCGAGCAAGGTGCCGCGGCAGGTCTTGGCGCCACACCAGCAGGGGTATTCGGCCTTGAGTTTGGCGGTGTAGCGCTCGTCGGTCACCAGGCCGTAGTCGTAGTGCAGTTCTTCGCCCGCCTTGATATTGCGCAGGGCCTTGATGAAGATGCGCCCGCGCACTTCGTCGGCTTCGCAGTTGCCGTCGCACGAGTGGTTGATCCATTTGGCCGAATTGCCTTGGCGCAAGCCGTCGATCACACGCGTGTCGTCAATATGGAAATAAAACGTGTGGTTGGGGTTGCCGGGGTCGTGCGGGTGGCGGTCTTGCGCTTCTTGCCAGCTGATCACCTCGCCGGTGTATTCCATGATGGTTTCGCCTTCGGCGAAATCGCGCATCGCAAAAACGCCCTTGCCGTGGATGCCAGACTCGCGGACTTGGGTGCGGCGGGTGGCGGGTGCGGCAACGGTTTTTTTAAGCACAGCAAAAATTTGGTATGGTGAATCGTATGGGTGCGCGTGTGCGTGCCTGCGAGTGCGCGCTTGTGCGTGCGCGAGAAAACGGAATTGTAGTCATATGAAAACTGAAGCTTTGTCGAAAACTCTGGTCATTGCAGAAAAGCCATCGGTGGCCCAGGACATCGTGCGTGCGCTCACGCCCTTGGCGGGCAAGTTCGAAAAACACGACGAGTACTTTGAGAGCGACGCCTACATCGTCTCCAGCGCCGTAGGCCATTTGGTGGAGATCCAGGCGCCCGAAGCCTTTGACGTCAAGCGCGGCAAGTGGAGCTTTGCCAACCTGCCGGTGATTCCGCCGCACTTTGATTTGAAGCCGGTGGACAAGACCAAGACGCGCCTGAACGCCGTGGTCAAACTGGCCAAGCGCAAAGACGTGGACAAAATCGTCAACGCCTGTGACGCGGGCCGCGAGGGCGAGTTGATCTTTCGGCTGATTGAGCAATACGCCGGTGGCGCCAAGCCGCTGGGCAAGCCGGTGAGCCGCCTGTGGCTGCAGAGCATGACGCCGCAGGCGATTCGCGACGGCTTTGGCAGCCTGCGCACCAACGCGCAAATGCAGCCCCTGGCCGACGCCGCGCGCTGCCGCTCCGAGGCCGATTGGCTGGTCGGCATCAACGGTACGCGCGCCATGACGGCGTTCAATTCGCGTGACGGAGGATTCTTCTTAACCACCGTGGGCCGGGTGCAAACGCCCACCCTGTCTGTGGTGGTGGAACGCGAAGAGCAGATTCGCAAGTTTGTCAGCCGCGACTACTTTGAGATCCACGCCAGCTTTGCTGCCGTGGCCGGCCAGTACCCGGGCAAGTGGTTTGACCCGCAGCACAAACGCGACGCCGAAGACGCCGAGAAAAAGGCCGACCGCGTTTGGGACCTGGCCCAGGCCCAGGCCATTGCCGACGCCTGCCGTGGCCAGCAAGCCACGGTCACGGAAGAAAGCAAACCCACCACCCAAGCGTCTCCCCTGTTGTTTGACCTGACCAGCCTGCAGCGCGAGGCCAATGGCAAGTTTGGCTATTCGGCCAAGACCACGCTGCAAATCGCGCAAAGCCTGTACGAGCGCCACAAGGCACTGACCTACCCGCGTACCGATTCGCGCGCCCTGCCCGAGGACTATGTGCCGGTGGTCAAGCAAACCTTTGAGATGCTGGCCGACAGCGGCATGCGCCACCTGGCGCCCCATGCACTGGTGGCGCTGAACAACAACTACATCAAACCGACCAAGCGCGTGTTTGACAACAGCAAGGTGAGCGATCACTTTGCCATCATCCCCACCCTGCAAGCGCCCAGCGGCCTGTCGGAGGCCGAGCAAAAGGTGTACGACCTGGTGGTGCGCCGCTTTATGGCGGTGTTTTTCCCAAGCGCCCAGTACCAGGTGACGACGCGCGTGTCCAAGATAAACGAGCATCACTTCAAGACCGAAGGCAAGGTGCTGGTCAACCCCGGCTGGCTGGCGATTTACGGCAAAGAAGCCGCCGTTGAGGTAGAAGACGCCAAAGACGGCGACAAGGGCCAAAGCCTGGTGCCCGTGGCGCCCAATGAAAAAGTGCGCGCCGAGGCGGTGGACGCCAAGGGCCTGAAGACCCGGCCCCCGGCGCGCTATTCAGAAGCCACGCTTTTGGGCGCCATGGAGGGTGCTGGCAAAACCGTGGAAGACGACGAGCTGCGCGAAGCCATGCAGGAAAAAGGCCTGGGCACGCCTGCCACGCGCTCGAGCATTATTGAAGGTTTGATTGCCGAAAAATACATGCTGCGCGAAGGCCGCGAGCTGATCCCCACGGCCAAGGCGTTTCAGCTGATGACGCTTTTGCGCGGCCTGGGCGCCGAAGAGTTGTCTAAGGCGGAGTTGACCGGCGAATGGGAATACAAGCTGGCGCTGATGGAGCAAGGCAAGCT
>CANFNE010000177.1 GCA_947448105.1 Burkholderiales bacterium | reverse complement strand
GGCATCGGGTGCGCGGGACGCATTGACCCTCTGGCCCTGGGCATCCAGCAAAAACAAGGTGGTAATTTGGGTGTGGCCCGCGGTGCGCGTTGCCAGCAGCAAGCGTGTCAACTCGCTATCGAGCGGAATCTGGCTGCCGTAGTTCGAAGCCAGTCGCTCTTGCACACCCTGCAAGACCTGGTCCACGGCCTCCAACTGCTGCTGTGTCTGCTCGATCAGCATCTCGGCCAGGCTGGCTGTTTCCAGTTGCGCGTGCTTGAGCTCTTGGGCGCGCAGGCTCCACAGCAACAAGCCCGTGGTGAGCAGCACCGCCGCAATGGTCAGGGCAGCCAACACGCCAACGGCCTGAAAAGGCCGAACTACAAATCGCATAAGGTAAAAATTCCAGGGGCCTTGGGCCAGGCCAAAGCGGCTAGCACGCACGAACCCGGCTAAAAGACCACTGTAGCAGAAGGGATTTTCAAGCGCCCGGTCAGGCGTCTGCGGGTGCCACCGTCACCCGTACCTGCAAGGTGTGGTTGGCACCCCCTTGCAGCACGCCGCGCAGGGGCGACACGTCGGCAAAGTCCCGCCCCACCGCCAGGCGCACATAGTCCGGCCCGGGCGTACCCAGGCCGGCGCGGTTGTTGGTGGGATCCAAGTCCAGCCAACCGCCATGTGGCAAGCCCCGGTTGCTGCCGAGTTCGGGCAAGTACACGGCCACCCAGGCGTGCGATGCGTCCGCGCCGGTAAGGCGCGGCTGACCCGGTGGCGGCTCGGTCAGCATATAGCCGCTCACATAGCGGGCGGCCAGTCCAAGCGAACGCAAACAGGCCAGGAGCACGTGGGCAAAGTCCTGGCACACGCCACGGCGGTCGGCCAGCACTTCCAGCGCAGGGGTGCTGATTTCGGTGCTGAGCGCTTCGTACACAAAATCACGGTGGATGCGCTCCATCAGCTCACAGGCCGCTGCCGCCAAGGGCCGTCCGTCACAGAAGCTCGGGCCGGCATAAGCGGCAAAGGCAGCGTCTACCGGCGCGTGGTGCGAGGCGTAGCTGAACTCGCTGACCGCATGCCCGGCCTGGCCTGCGGCGTAACAAAACAAGTCGCGCGCCGCCTCCCATGACTGACCCATGCTGCGGGCCAGTGCCAGCACTTCTTTGTCAGTGCCTGCGCTGCCTGGCGCGTCAGACGCGCGTGCCATGGCGTCCACCAGGTCGCCCTGCGGGCCGTGGGTGCGCACCTCGCTGTGGGCACTGACCTCCATGCTTTGGTGAAAGGACGACATGGCCCAGTAGCTGCGGTGGTTGCCAAAAGCGTCCAGGCGGGTGTCAAAGTCCGCGCACGGGGGTGCCACACCAATGCGGTGCTTAAGAACCGTCTGGTAAGGGGTGTCGGGCGGCTGCAAATGCGCCATGTGCTGGGCCGTGTCCACGCCGGGGGCGTAGTCGTAACGGGTTTCGTGGGTGATGCGCAGCAGCATCTCAGGCGCCCACGCTTTGCGAAGAATCGCCGCTGTGGGCAAAAAACAAGGTGTTGAGGCTGTCCGAGGTGGCGCGCGCGGCGTCGCGGCAGTCTTGCAACAGCATGAGCAGCGCGGGCGTGGTGTGCAAACCGTCGGGGCACAGAGTGCGCAAGTCGACGCTGGCGAGTTGGGGCACGCGCTTAGCGAGCGCCTCGGTGCCGCCGTCGGCCAGGCTGCCCATGCGCGCCAAGCGCGCGCGCAGCGTGTGCGCCACCCAGGCCAAGGCGCGCGGGTTGTCGGCGTTGGTCAGCAGCAACTCCAACAAGGCACTGACGGTGCGCGATTGCTGGTACTGCGCGTGAAAGCTGATGGTGCTGTCAAACAGCGCGAGCACGGCATCAAAACCCGCCTGCTCTTGCAGCGCACCGGCACCCACGGCGCGGCTCAGCGCATGGGCCAGAAAGTCCAGGCGCTCGATATGGCGGCCAATCGACAGCAGGCGCCAGCCGTCGTCACGCGTCATACGGTCGGTCTGCGCGCCGGTGAGTGCGGCCATCAGCTGGCTGGTGCGCACCAGCACACGCTGCGCTTGCACCGGGTCGTGGCGGTCGGTCACGTCGGGCTGGAGCAAGGTGTTTTGCGCTTGTTCAATCAGGCTCCAATGCTCGGGCGAGAGCCGCTCGCGCACGCACGAGGCGGCCAAAAACACGGCTTTGAGGTTAAAGCCCACGCCGGTGGTGTGCTGCGTATCCCACAGACCTGCCACCAGAGAACGCTCAAACACCCGGCGCGACTGCTGGGCTGCGGGCACGCCCGCCACCACCAGCCCGTGGGCTACGGCAAGCTGGTTGAGCCAGGTGATCAGGGGCGCGCAAGTTTGGTCTTCGCTACCCAGCACGTCGAGCGACAGGCGGGTCAGGCGCAAGATGTTTTCGCTGCGCTCGGTGTAGCGGCCCATCCAGAACAGGTTTTCCGCTGCACGGCTGGTGACGATGCGCTGGCGCAGCGCGCCTGCGGCCAGGGACGGCGTCAGCGAAGGCGTGCCCTGCCAGGGCCGCAGGGGCACGGTGGCCGCACTGTTTTGCGCCGGAGGGCTTAGGGAGGGGCTTTGCACCGGGTCGGCAAGCGGACTTTGGCTCTGAGATTGGCTTTGTGATCGGCCTTGGCCAAAGTTTTGCGTTTGGCTTTGGTCATCCGCCGCGGTAGCGCCACTGGGCGCTCCCGCGCGGCCAGTCAACACCCACACATCGGCGCTGCTCCCGCCGCGCTGCATGGACGCGATGCCCTCGCGCGTGCCCAATCGGGCCAGTCCGCCGGGCAAAACGCTCCAGCCACCCTGGGTATTGGCCAGCGCAAACACCCGCAAAATCACCGGACGTGCGCCAATAGACGGCGCTGCTGCGTCGGCTTGCCAGACCGGCGTGTGCGAAATCGGCAAAAACGCCTGCAGCGTGTGCGCTGCACCGTCGCGAAAAATGCGGCCCGACCACTCGTCACGCTCGCGCTGCGACAGGGTGCGGCCAAATACCGGCTCAAAACTGCTGCGGCTCGAAAACGCCGGGTAACTGGGTTTGATCACGCAGTCGCCCATGCGGGGCAGCACCTGCTGCATGGCGCTGCGCTCGCCGCACCACCAACTCGGAATGGCCGGCAGGCGCAGCTCTTCGCCCAGCACCGATTGGGACAGCGCCGGCATAAAGCCCAAGAGCGCGCTCGACTCCAAAAAGCCCGAACCCGGCGCATTGGCCAGCAGCACATTGCCCGCGCGCACCACCTGCAACAAGCCCGGCACGCCCAAGGTGGATTCGGCGCGCAGCTCCAGCGGGTCCAGCCAGGCGTCGTCCACCCGCTTGAGCAGGCCATGCACCCGCTGCAGGCCCTGCAGGGTTTTGAGGTAGAGCTTTTGGTGGCGCACCAGCAGATCGCCACCTTGCACCAGGGTCAGGCCCAGGTAGCGCGCAAGATACGCGTGCTCAAAATAGGTTTCGTTGTAAGGGCCTGGCGTAAGCAAGGCGATGTGCGCATCGGCCCCGGCGGGTGAACGCTGCTTGAGCCCATCGACCAAGCCGCGGTAAACGTCGGCTAAGCGCTGCACCGGCATGGTCTCAAAAGCCTGGGGAAACTGGCGCGAAATCAGCAGGCGGTTTTCCAGCAAATAGCCCAGACCCGAGGGTGCCTCGGTGCGCTGCGACAGCATCCACCAACAGCCGTCCGGCCCGCGCGCCAGGTCAAACGCGGCCAGCGCCAAATGCTGGCCACCCACGGGCGCCACACCCTGCATGGCGTGCAAATAGCCGGGGTGGCCTTGCACCAGCGCGGTGGGCAGCATGCCGGTTTTCAGCAGGCGCTGGGGGCCGTAGGTGTCGGCCATGATGTGTTCGAGCAGGCGCATGCGCTGCAGCACGCCGGACTCAATCTGCTGCCAGCTCAGGGCGTCCACCATCAGCGGCAGCAGGTCCAGCGACCAGGGGCGCTGGGGCCGGTCGGCGTCGGCGTAGACGTTGTAGGAGATGCCGTTGTCGCGCACCTGGCGCGCGAGCTGCGCCACACGCGGGTTCAGGCCGACCAGGCCTTGGGGCCCGAGGTGCTGCACAAACTCCGACCAGGGGCCGCTCAAGGGCACAAAGCCAGGGTCGCCTTGGGGCGGTGTGAGGCCCAGGCCGCCACGCAACTCGTCCCACACGCCGGGTGGCGCGGCCTGCGCTCTGCGCAGCAGCTCCAGGTTGCTCAGGTCCGGGGCGGCAGATGACGCGCGCGCCGACCCCGGTTGGGGCGAGAAGGTTTTGTAGTTTTCCACTGAGCGGGATTATTGCGGGCTTTGGCCAGGCGGGGCATCGCGCCCGTTCAAGGCGTGCAGCGCCGCAAGTCCAGCGTGAACGGAAAGTCCGCGCTGGGCACCAGGGCCGCGTTCGGTGGCGGCACCTGCATCGCCCCTGGCGTATGGCCCATGCGGGCAAAGCGCGCCAAACGGCGGCTCTCCGCCTCATAGGCATTGACCGGCAAGGTGTCGTAGGCCAGACCACCCGGGTGCGACACAAAGTACTGGCAGCCGCCCATGGAGCGCTGCATCCAAGTGTCCACCACGTCAAAGGTCAGCGGCGCATGCACCGCGATCGACGGGTGCAGGGCTGAAGGCGGGTTCCAGGCCTTGTAACGCACGCTGGCGACAAACTCGCCCACCACGCCCGTGGGCTGCAAGGGCATGGCGTTGCCGTTGACCATGACCGTGTAGCGGCTGCTGTTCAGGCCACTGACCTTGACTTCGAGACGCTCCAGGGACGAATCCACATAGCGCGCCGTGCCGCCGGCCGAGCCTTCTTCGCCCATGACATGCCAGGGCTCCAGCGCCTGGCGCAGCGTGACTTGCACGCCCTTGGCCTGGATCTGGCCCACCAGCGGAAAGCGGAACTCAAAATGCGGCGCAAACCAAGCCGCGTCAAAGGCAAAGCCCGCCTCTTGCAGCTCGGTAATGACATCGCCAAAGTCGTCTTGAATGCAGTGCGGCAGCAAAAAGCGGTCGTGCAGCTCGGTGCCCCAGCGGGTCACAGGCGCCACATAGGGCTTGTCCCAAAAGCGCGCCACCAGCGCGCGCAGCAGCAACTGCTGCACCACGCTCATGCGGGCGTGCGGCGGCATCTCAAAGGCGCGCAGCTCCAACAGGCCCAGGCGGCCCGTGGACGAGTCCGGCGAGTACATCTTGTCGATGCAAAACTCGCTGCGGTGGGTGTTGCCGGTCACGTCCACCAAGATGTTACGCAGCGTGCGGTCCAGCAGCCACGGTTGCATATACGTTTCAGCGGCCTGCGACTGGCCGGGCACTGCTTTGGCCTTTTCGCTAAGCCGGTGGATTTCGCGCAGCGCGATTTCGAGCTCATAGATTTGGTCGTTGCGCGCCTCGTCCACGCGCGGGGCCTGGC
>CANFNE010000176.1 GCA_947448105.1 Burkholderiales bacterium | reverse complement strand
GACGGCGGTGCCGTTGGTGATGACGGCCACCAGATTGCCCCGGCTGGTGTATTTGAAGGCGTTGTTGGGGTCTTTGACGATTTCTTCGCAGGGCGAGGCAACGCCGGGCGAATAGGCCAGCGCCAGGTCGTGCTGGTTGATCAGTTGCTTGGTGGCCGTGACCGAAATCTTGCCCGGCGTCGGGAACTGGTGGTATTCGAGCGCGGCCTGGCGCAACTGGGCTTTTTTCTCCAGCGCGTCAGCGTCGTGGTCGGATACGGAGGGGGAATTGTCTTGGGCCATCGTGCGTCCTGGTGCGTGGGCGGGGCCGGCCCACGGGGCGCCGGGCCCGGCTGGGCGGGTGAGGGCGCCGATTGTAGACCCCGTGCTTTTGGCCCCGGCAGGGCTGGGGCTGGGGGCCAGGCGGGGTTTTAGAGCACCGTGGTTTTGGCCAGTTCCATGCGCCGCGTGCTTTGCTTGCCGGTCAGCACAAAGCCGCGCTGCTGGCCGTCGGCGTCCAGAAAGCGCCAGACGCCACCGGCTTGCGCCGCCTCTGCATCCAACGCGTCCGCGATCCAGCTGCCCGCCAGCGCCGGGTGGGGCGCGGCCACCACGGTGGGCAGCGCCGGGGTTTTGATGGAGACGGGCATCAGTGGAAACGCCAGCGCAGTGGGCGTGCCCGCCAGCGTGGCGGCCAGGGCGCGGGCCGCGTTCATGATGGGCATCACATAGGGCAGCGTGCGCGCACCGGCGCTGGCGTACTGCGCGCAGTCGCCCAGCGCAAACACCTGCTCCACGCTGGTTTGCAGCAATGCATTGACCACCACCCCGCGCTCGCAGGCAATGCCAGCGGCTTGCGCCAGCGCGATGTCGGCGCGCAGGCCGATGGCGCTGAGCACCAGGTCGGCTGCCACCACGTCGCCGTTGCCCAAAGTGCCTGCCAAGCCGGTGGCGCCGTGGTTCAGGGCCTGCACCGTGGTGCCCAAGTGCCAGACCACGCCCAGCGCCTGCAAGGCCGCGCGCATTTGATCGCCCGCGCCTGCGGGCAGCAAGGCCGCGAGCGGCCGCTCGGCCGGGTCCACCACATGCACCGTGTGGCCGCCTTGCACCAGGTCGTTGGCAAATTCGCAGCCGATCAGGCCCGCGCCCATGATGAGCACGGTTTTGGGCGCCTCGCCCAGCTGCTGCTGAAAGCGCGCCAGGTCGCCCAGGTGGTTGATGGACTGCGCAAGCGTGCCCGCGTCGCCCTGCAAGGGCAGGTGGATGGGGTGGGCGCCGGTGGCCAGCACCAGGTGGCTGTAGGGCAGGGTTTGCGTGGCGCCGTCGGCGGCCAGCACAGTGAGGGTTTGGGCCTTGGCGTCAAGGTTTTGCACCTGCGTGTGGGCCAAGAGCGACACGCTCAGGGTTTCGGCCATTTTGGCGGCGGGCGTGGTGACCAATTGCTCGGCGCTGCGCTTTTGGGCGCAGGCGTTCGAGAGCGTGGGCTTGGCATAAAAGTCGCCGCTGTCGGCGGTGACCAGCACGATGGGCGCGCTGGCGTCGAGTTTGCGAAATTCGCGTGCCGTCGTCCAGCCCGCCAATCCGGCGCCGACGATGACCAGCGCCGTGGCGCCGGGGCTCGTTTGGGGGATGGAGACCGCGCTCACTCAGACCACCACGACTTCAAAGTCGGCCTTGGCCACGCCGCAGTCCGGGCAGGCCCAGGTCTCGGGCACGTCGGCCCACAGGGTGCCCGCGGCGATACCGTCTTCCGGGCGGCCAGCGGCCTCGTCGTACACAAAGCCACACACGATGCAGATATAGGTTTTCATGGGTTTTTCTTCAAAAATGGAAAGGGTGAAGGTGATTACTTGGCCGCCACTGTAGCGAGGATGGCCTGGTAGTGCTTGGCGTGGCGCTCTTCGACCTTGGTCAGGGCGGCAAAGCGTTTTTGGGCTTTTTCCAGGGTGGCTTTCAGGGCGGTGGCGGTTTCCAGCGCAGCCGCAAAGGCGGCGGCGTGGTCTTTGCTCTCGGCGATTTGGGCATCCATCTCGGCTACGGCGGCGGCGTTGCCCTCGAGTTCGGCGGTTTTGCGAAACCCCGGGTACATCTCGGTGTACTCGTAGGTTTCACCGGCAATGGCGATTTGCAGGGAGCTCTCCGACGTCATGCGGTCCTTGGGGTAGAGCAGATCCAGGTGGCCAAAGGCGTGCAGCAGCTCCTGGCTGGCGGTTTCTTCAAACGCGTGGGCGGTGGCCTCGTCGCCGCGCTCGCGTGCCAGCTTGGCGAAGTAGCGGTATTTGATGTGCGCCATCGATTCGCCGGCAAAAGCGGATTCCAGGTTGGCCAGGGTTTTGATTTCGGGGCGGATGGGGGTAGTCATGCTTGCTTTCCTTTGGATTGTTACAAAGTGCCGATTGGATTTTGTCAATCGGCATGGGTGGAATCATAGGTCTTGGCTATCGAATGTGCCAATTGGGAATGGCTAAGAGGGGGATAGCTGAAGCTTGTTGGGTTGGGGGTGGCGGACGCCGGGCGCTCATCTGTCGCTGCGCGCCAGAAAATCGCGCCCTGCGCCCGCCACCCCCAGCCCAACAAGCGATTCACACTCTTATCCGCAGCAAATTATGGGCAGCGGCTGTGGCGCGCGCTGTGCGCCACAGCACCCAGCGCGGCCTGCGCGTTCAGAGCTTGAGCTCTAGCTTGGCTTGCAGGTTGGTGTAGGTGGGCGCGGTGGTCTGCGTGGCTTCACGCAGGGCCTGGCTGGCGCTGTTGGTGGTGAGCAGGGAGCCGCCGGTGAGGTAGTTGCGGGCGCTGAAGTTGCTGGCACTCAGGCGCAGCTGGGCGCTGGGGCTGAAAATCCAGATGAGTGAGGCGTCGCCCACCAGCTTGTCGCTTTGAAAGACCTGCTGGGTGTCAGACAGGCGCGTGGTGTAGCCCGGTGTGAAGTTCAGGTTGGCGCTGAGCTTGAGCGGCCAGCCCTTGAGCCGGTAGTCCGCGCCCAGGTTGGCGGTGCCGTCGGGCTGCTGGTCCAGGCGGTTGTCGGGGCCGCTCACGCCGTCCAGGCTGGAGTGCATCAGGCTCAGGTTGGCGCGCACGTCCACGGGGGGCGCTTCGGGCAGCCATTCAGTCAGGCGCAATTTGGCTTCCAATTCCAGGCCCTGGGTGGTGGCGCTGCCCACGTTTTGCATGCGCGCCACCCACCGCTGCACGTCCGACCAGGACACGTTTTCCAGCGTGGTTTGGCTGCGCAGGACGTTGCTGATCTGGCGCACAAACACATTGGCGCTGAGCAGGCCGCCGCTTTGCAGGTAGTGTTCAAAGGCCAGGTCCAGGCCGACTGCCAGTTCGGGCAAAAGCTTGGGGTTGCCTGCGGTGTCGGGCTGCAATTGGGTGTTGCTGCCCGTGGGGTACATGCTGTTGATGCTGGGGCGGGCTATCAGGTTGGACAGGTTGGGCGAGCGGTAGCTGCGCGTCAGGCTGGCGCGCCACTGGTCTTTGACTGCCAGGTTGGGCCGCCACACCGCGTGCAGCAGGGGTGTGAGCACCTGGCTGTCGTTGCTGATTTCCTCTCCACCGGCGCTCACGCTGCCGCTGGTGCGAATGCCTTCCCAGCGCAGGCCGGCATGGGCTGCCCAGTGGGGGTCGATTTCCCACTCGTCCTGGGCGTAGAGCGCGGCGCGCTGGCTGCTGGCCAGTAGATTGCCGTCGTAATCGGTCAGGGCGGACTCGCCGCTGCGCAACGTGCTGGCGGTCTCGTTACGCTGGTTGCTTTCCAGCTCCAGGCCGCTGACCAGGTTGTGCTTGTCGGCAATCGACTGCGACACTTTGAGCGTGTTGCTCCAGGTGGTGTCGTGCTGGTCGGACCGGGTGTCGGTGGGCCCCAAGGCGCTGCTGCCACTGCCTGCGCTGTAGTTGCGCAGTGCGCCGTTGTGCCACTGGCTGCGGCCCAGGCTGCTGTTGACCAGCCAGCGCGCGCCGCTGTCCGTCTTGTGCGCCCAGCTGCCCGCCAGGCGCAGCATGGAAAAACTGCTGTCCGAGCTGCCCGTGCTGCTGTTGTAGGCCTGTGCGCCGTCGGACTGCGCCAGCACGCTGGCCGACGTGCCCGTGCCCTGGGTGGCAACTACCATGGGCATGAGGGTGAAGGTGTCGCCGCCCGCGTTGTTCCACTGCAGTCGCGCGTTGGCGTGCAGCACGTCGCGCTGGCTGCTGGCGCGGGTGGCTTCGGACTGGTTGACCAGCGCGCTGGTGGCCAAGTTCTCGCTTTGCGTGTCTTTGGTCTGGTCGCTGCTGCGTTCGCTGTGGGCCACGGCCACCGACACGTTGTAGGCCACGCCGTCGACCGTGTCGTTGCGCGACCACGATGCGCCGGGCGAGGTGTGGCCGTCTTCCACGCCCGCGCCCAGGGTGGCGTTGTTGACGTACTTGGTATAGCCGCCGCGGGTGACGATGTTGATGGTGCCGGCGATGGCGCGCGCACCGGTTTCGGCGGTGGGCGCGCGCAGTATCTCGATGCGCTCGACCTGTTCGGGCGTGATGTCGTCGGTGGAAAAGCCGCGCGGCGCGCGCTCACCGTCGATCAGGATTTGCGTGTAGCCGCTGCCCAGGCCGCGCATGCGCGGAGCACCCCCCTGGCCCGGGCGCCCGCTGGTGGTCACGCCCGGCAGGCGCTTGAACAGCTCGCCCAGCGTGGAGTCGCCATAGCGCTCAATGTCTTCGCGCCCGACGATGATCTTGGCCGCCGTGGCCTGGCGCCGCCCTTCGGTCTCCAGGCTGGCGCGCACTTCCACCGGTTTGAGCGCCGTAGCCTCGGGACTGGCCGCCTCGGTGGCGGGTGCTAACGGTGGGGTGGGCGCGGGTTGATCTTGCGCTTGCAGCGCGCCGCTGTTCCACGCCAGCAAGAGCGCGCCCCAGCGCAGTGTGGTCGAGGTCAAAGCCATAGGAGTTTTGCGAAAAAGTGTCTACCTTACGCGCCGCGTGTAAAGCGCGGGTGGGCACAAAGTCAGGGTCAGCCGCGCATCAGCGCTTCAATCGCGTCCACGTCCACCGGCACGCCCCGGCTGATCAGCTCGCAGCCGCTCTCAGAAACGATGGCGTCGTCCTCAATGCGGATGCCAATGCCGTGGAACTGCTCGGGCACGCCCGGCGCTGCGCGCACATAAATGCCGGGCTCGATGGTCAGCACCATGCCGGCGCGCAGGATGCGGGCCGGGCGGTTGACGATGGTCTCGCCGGTGAGTGCATCCTTGCGCACCGTGGCCTGGCCAATTTCGCTGGGCTCGGTGTAGGCGCCGCAGTCGTGCACATCCATGCCCAGCCAGTGGCCGGTGAGGTGCATGTAAACCGGGAAGTAGGCGCGCTTCTCAATCACATCTTCCAGGCTGCCCACCTTGTTGGCGTCGAG